>QZKU01000024.1 GCA_003598085.1 Candidatus Abyssobacteria bacterium SURF_5 | reverse complement strand
TGCGTATTCGGCGGTGGGTATCTCGCGCCGATTCTCTTCAATATTCCACAGATAGATGAGCGCCTCGTCGGCCGTGCCGGTCGGCTGGAACTTGATGAGGTGGTAAACCACATTCACGTGGCTATTGCCGTAAGCCGGGGCTCCCGAAGCATTAATTTGTGGATTGAATAACCTTTCATTGGAATCGAAGTAGGGTGGTGTCCCGGTGCAAAGCTCCTCAGCGCCGTCGAAAGGATTCATATCATCCGTTCGCGTGATATCCAGACTTGAGCCGCCGCCCCAGTTTCGCGTCGTTACCGCCACAACCGCGACATTTTCATCGGTGAACCTATGCGTTTCCGTCCCCTCATCCTGAATCCATGTGGACTTGGTGGGATCAGGATCTTCATCCCATCTCATGATCATGAATTCAGCCGGAATCGAATAGATATCGAGGGCGAGCGCGCGGACCTGGCGCTTCGTGATTGCGATGCGGCGGGCGGTTCGTAACATTGAGCCGAGCTCGTTCGCGGCCCCCTTGAGGCCCTCCCCCTTCTGCGAAACGGCAAAACGGGGAACCACAATGACCATCATGAGCGCGATGATCGCCAGAACGACCAGCATCTCAACCAGCGTGTACCCCTGCCGCTTCATTTTCCCTCGCCAGCCACAGATTCGGTTAAGTCTCTATCCGCAGATTACGCAGATTTTCTCAGATTAAGAAACAAACTTTCAGCGACAAAAAGAGTCTTAGGCCCCTTCTGGTTCGATTCTTATATCTCTTGCCCCCGAAGATTTCCATTCATTCTAATCTGCGTTAATCTGCGGAATCTGCGGATCTATTGTTTTTGCGTATTCTTTTTTAATAATACACCGGGTCCGGCTCGGAGGCGCCTGAAGCGCCTACTCGCCCGGACCCGGTGTTTACCCGGGGAAAGGGCTCTTTCCAATCCCTTCAATCATTATCGACCCATAATGAAAACCTGTTTTTCATCTGCGGCGCCCACATGGGGAACCCCCTCACCCAAACCCTCTCCCTCAGGGAGAGGGATAAGACCCTCTCTTTGTCATTCCCGCGCAAGCGGGAATCCGTCTTCGGGCACGGCCCGCCGTGCCCCTACATCCATGAAAGCTTCTCCCGGACCCGATCCGGGATCTGCGAGAATCCGCGGATATCGCGCCTTTCTGCGGATCTCCTGCGACACCGGCAACTCCACCAGGGTCACACCATGATTTTTTATCCGCAGATTACGCAGATTCTCACAGATTAAAGACCGACATTTCAACGACAAAAAAATTCTTGAGCATTTGTCGTTTTCCTCAGTTTTCCCAAAAAATTCGTCTCATTCGTGTAATTCGTGGTCCAAAAGGTTTTTTCAGTTATTCGTCTCATTCGTGCTTCTTATTCGTGCGTTTTGTGTTCCAATATTTTTGTCTTTAATCCGAGTTAATCTGCGAAATCTGCGGATTAATAGTCTTTGTCTTTAATCCGTAAAAATCTGCAAAAGGATCCTTTTCTTTGCGACTTTTCTCGTCCGGGCGGCCACGCGGGGCCGCCCCTACATACGTGAAAATCTGTGAAATCTGCGGATCGTACGTGCTTCTTTTCATCATCCGCCGTAATTCGAATGGCTGCGCCACGGCCTCTTCTTGTTCCAGCTATTGATATCGTCGTTGTCTTGACCGTCGAGTTCGCTGTCGCCGTCGAAGTCTTCGTCGCGCGTATCGCCGCCGGTGCCGACGGTCAGCTCGCCGTCATCCTCTCCCTGGTCCTTCGTGCCGGGGATACCGTCGAGGCCGACGTCCTCATACCCGCAATCGAGCGAGCCGTCCGCGTCGAGGTCTTCATCAAATGTGGTTGACGGATCGATATCAAGCACGCCGTTAATCATGCCGTTCAACTCTATATCCTCGTATCCGGTCGCGGTCTGGTCCCGCTTGTCTCTTCCGATGGAGTAGATGTAGTAGCCGATATTGCGCGCGAGGCCGTCGGGCGAGATATCCGCATTGCCGAGCTCGATGTGATTGGGCGCCTCCGGCGTGGCCATATCGATATACGTCTCGATATTGTTGTTCTTGTTGTCGTCGTCGCCGTGATCGAGGATGCCGTTGCCGGAGCCAGCGCGCATCGAGGTGAACGCAGGCACGCCACCGGGCGTGGCCGCAGTTCTCACGTAGACAGTCGCAACGCCTGTATTCACATCGTAAACCGCGATACCGACGTCTTCGCCGGTATCCAGCCTGCCGTTCCCGTTAATATCCTCGCTGCACAACGTTCGATCATTCAGAGTGGGTGGACTATCGTTATTCGCAGGATCAATCCACAGATAGTCTTCGTCGCCCCTGTCGTTTAGGTCATTCGAGTTGTAGGTTGGCCGCCTCAATGGAGCGTAATAGACATACCTGTTGCCCCAGGGATCGAGCGGAATCTCCTTGATGTAGGGACCGTTCTTCGCGGTGGTCTTCAGCGCCCACTCGAGGTCATCGATGTTAATGACGCCGTCGCCGCGGTCGAGCCGGCCGTTGGACCGGCCGGTGCCGTCCGTATTGCACGCATAATCGTAGTAGCCGTCGCCATCGATATCGACGCCGGTATCCTCGTAAAGGTCAAGGACAGAGTTGCTGTTCTTATCTTCACCCGCATCAAGACTGTTATTGAAGTTGGAGTCTTCACTGGGTTCGAGAACGCCGTCGTTGTTCCTGTCTTCGGTCGGGAACACGTCGCCCGGATACGTCCCGAAATCGGCGTAGTAGGCCGCGAGCGCGGTCTCGATTTCCGCGATCTGATCCTCGGCTGCGTGCATCTTCGCCGCATCGATCCGTCCTACGATGTTAGGAACCACGATCGCGGTCAACAGCACGATGATTCCAACCACCACAAGCAGTTCCGTCAGGGTAAAACCTCGTTCATCGGCGAGCCGAGGAGGCATCGGTATCTCTCCTTTCATCGAAAAAGTGCGCCAAGCCGTGTGCTGGAGAAGATTTGGGGCAGAAAAAACCTCAGGAAAAGGCAGCATTTTCCCACCTCCGCAGTTGCCGAACGGTGAACGCCTTCGGCATCTTCTCGCGCTCCTCCACGCACAACTGATTTCGTAGGCATCACTTACGTTTCGTCCTGAATTCAGCCGGCTGCTTTGCCTGCCTGGTGGGCCGGAATCAGCCATTATTATTCGAGCAAAGACTGTGCCACAATAAGGCATACGGAATTGAACTGCCGGTTCCCAACTGCAATTGGCACATTTGCAAGGCTTTAGAACGACTGGCCGCCGCACGTTTTGGGGCTCGTTGAACCTGTTTCGGGACATCGGTATGCAGGGTGTGTCTTATCGTGCGCAACGCGGGCGCTATTTGATGCGTAACTTCTGTCAAAGATTGGGGTTTCGATGTGTATCGTGTTGGACATACCCGAGCGGCTGCCTTGACTCATTTCAGAACCTTGGGAATTCAATCACGCCTGAGCGCCCTGAACTAATAAAACGATCTTTTCAGTTATAAAAATTCGGCCGGGCCGTCACAGAAAAACAGCGCGTAATTTGTAGTTGTTACAACTTTTCGGTGCATTTTCACAATTTTCAGGGCAATCTGTGCCCGCTGCGACTATAAAGGGGGATCCCGCTCGTCCAAGCCCGTTGCAGGCCGGGGAGATCGATCAAACCGGCCGAATGAATTCGACCATGGAGATTCTTCGTCGCTCTGCTCCTCAGAATGACAATCCCGGGTGCACGGGCTGGAAGCCTGTGCGATAGGGCACGTCCCGCCGTGCCCCTACATCCGTGAAAGCTTGTCCCGGACCCGATCCGGGATCTGCGGAAGGATCCTTTTCTTTGCGACGTTTCTCGCCCGGGCGGCCACGCGGGACCGCCCCTACATCCATAAAAATCTGCGGGAATCTGCGAAATCTGCGGATTAATAGTCGTTGTCTTTAATCCGTGTCTTTAATCCGTGTTAATCCGTGGTCCAATAATCTTTGTCTTTAATCCGTGTAAACTTGTCCCGGACTCCGATCCGGGATCTGGGAAAGGATCCTTTTCTTTACGACGTTTCTCGCCCGGGCGGCCACGCGGGGCCGCCCCTACATCCGCGAAAATCTGCGGAATCTGCGGATTGACAGTCTTTGTCTTTAATTTCGGAATCTGCGGATCGCGAATCCTCTTGCTACAGCACGATCTTGTGCGCCTCAATTTTCCTGTCGAGCGTCGAGCGCGAGATGCCGAGCATTTCCGCCGCCTTCTTTTTTACGCCTTCCGCCCGCTGCAGCGCTGCAATGATGTGGGTCTTTTCGAGGTCGTTCAGGTTCGGAAACATCTGCGCGCCCGCGACCGTTTCCTTCTCGCTTCCGGGTTGAATCAACAGGGGGAGATGTTCGCACTTGATCTCGTCTTCGTCACACAGCAGGAGAGCGCGCTTGAGCATGTTTTTCAGCTCGCGCACATTGCCGGGCCAGTCGTAGTCGAGCAGAAAATTCTTGGCGGGCACGGAAATGGAAGCGATCTTCTTATCGAACTGGCGGCTGTACTGTTCGAGGTAGTGCTCGACGATCAGCATGATATCCTCGCGGCGCTCCTTCAACGATGGGAGATGAATCTGAATCTGGTTGAGGCGGTAATACAGGTCTTCGCGAAAATCGCCGGCCTTGACCGCTAGCGCGAGGTCGCGGTTGGTGGTGGCGATCAGGCGCACGTCGGTCGTGATGGTGGTGTTGCTGCCGATTCGCTCGAACTGCTGCTCCTCGATCGCCCTGAGCAGCTTTGCCTGCGCGCGCGGAGAGAGGTCTCCGATCTCATCGAGACACAGTGTCCCGTTATCGGCCAGCTCGAATTTTCCCTTGCGCTGATACGTGGCGCCGGTGAAGGCGCCCTTCTCATGGCCGAACAGTTCCGACTCGATGAGCGTCTCCGGAATTGCCGCGCAATTGACCTCCACGATAAGCTGATGGCGGCGGGGGCTGTTCTCATGAATGAAGCGCGCCAGAAGCCCCTTGCCGGTGCCGGTCTCGCCGGTTATGAGCACGGTGACGTCGGTGCGCATGATGCGATAGATCATCGCAAAGATGGATTGCATCGCCTCGCTGTTGCCAACGATTGTGGGGTGCAGCCCGAGCGCGCGGCTGAGCGCCTCCTTTTCGGAGCTCACCAGGTCGAACAGGCGCGCGTTGCGCACTGAAATGGCAATGGATTCACTGACTGCGGTCAAGAACTTGAGATCTTCTTCATCAAAGGAGGGTTTGTTTCGGGGATTGAGCACCTCGATCGAGCCGACAAGCTTGCCCCCCACCGAGAGCGGCGCGCACAACATGCTGCGAACCGGCATGCCTACCTTCCGAGAGATATCGTGGCGCACCCTGCTGTCGGAGCGCGCATCGGGTATCAGTATCGGCCGGCCATCCAGCGCGACCAGCCCCGCCACGCCTTCGCCCAATTTCAGCCGAATCTTCTTTACTTCCTCTTTCGCGGCGCCCGAGGCGTGGCGAAACTGAAGCTCATCCGTGCCCGGCTGCCTCAACACGAGCGAGCAGCCTTCGGCATCCAACGCGGAAGAAACGGTATCTATGACAAGGTCGAGAAGAGAATCTATTTCGATGGTGGAATTAATCAGATTGCTGATTTCAACAAGCTTGTGATATCGGTCCGACTGAGCGGGTGCAGGCATTGGTCCTCGATCGCGTTGTAGCAAAATGAGACCTTTTAAGAAGAATAGTATACAAATCCTTGGGTAAAGTCAAGCCGATGGTCATTTTGACGCATGAGCCAAGACCTTTTCATCCGCTGATTCCGCGGATTAAAGACGAAGATTATTGGACCACGGATTAACGCGGATTAAAGACGAAGACTATTAATCCGCAGATTCCGCAGATTTTCGCGGATTTAGAGGCATGCCGGCGTGGCCGCCCGGGCGAGAAACGTCGTAAAGAAAAGGATTCTTCCGCAGATCCCGGATCGGGTCCGGGACAAGCTTTCGCGGATTCGAGAAAAGACTAAATGACAATCTTCAGGATCAAAAGATACGAAGAGGAAACCGACAAAAGCTCGAGGTTTCTTTTGTCGTTGAAATGTCGGTCTTTAATTCTGCTGCAAAACCCCCACTCTCGGGTTCAACCGCGCTATGGTAGGTGCGAATTTATTCGCACATTCAAGACCGGCCGAATGAATTCGGCCCTACCAAAGGGGGGCTGCAGCGGAATCGGTCTTTCATCTGCGAGAATCTGCGGAATCTGCGGATGCGAACGCTTTGCTCTTCGCAAGCGTGCGGATGCGCCTTCGCAAACGCTTGACTACGTTCTTGCGATTCTGTTATGCTGTGATGTGGCAACTCTGTCTTATCAGGAACAGGTGCAGATGTGATAGTCGGCGTGGTGGACGGACAGGGCGGAGGGATCGGAGCACACGTGGTCGAGCGCCTACGGAAGGCGCTTCCCGAAGAGACCGAGATCATCGCCCTTGGCACCAATGCCATCGCCACCGTCGCAATGATGAAAGCGGGCGCCAACAAGGGCGCGTCCGGCGAGAATGCGATCCGCCAGACCGCGCCGCGCCTCGATGTTATTACGGGCGCGCTGGCGATCCTGCAACCGCACTCGATGCTGGGTGAGATTACCCCCGCAATGGTGGAGGCCCTCGTACAGAGCCGGGGTCGCAAGATCGTGATGCCGCTCAAGTCGGCCGAGATCGAACTGGTTGGACTCAAGGACGAGCCGATCCCTCACCTGATCGAAGAACTCGCCCGCCGCATCAGTGCACTTGTAAGGGAACCATCCAATGTGTGAAGCAAACGCCTATTTTGTAGAAGACGGCAAAGAGCAGTTGTATCTCGAGAGCGTGGATATCATCCGCCCCGAGGGCGACAGCGTCTATCTCCTCAGCGTTTTCGGTGAACAGAAGAAAGTCAATGCCCGGCTGAAAGAGATACGCCTGATGGACCACAAGATCATTCTCGAGAAGAGCTGAGAATCCGCGAAAACCGGGCCACGAAGGCCCGGATGCGACGACACAGCATCATTTCGATTCCTTACCACGAAGGTAATTGCGCTGGCACGAAGCCAGTGCAGCCTTCGTGATTTTTTTTCGGAATATCTTTCCGAAAACCGCGAAATGATGCCTGCGGGAGTCGTGTCCAGGCGACGGGGCTGGCTCCATTTACGGGATGCGACGGGGACTGGCTCCATTTACGGAATTCACGTCTTTTTGAATTCGTAGAATGGTGCCTGTCCCAGAGCAACAAGTATGCCTGAGGGCATAGAACGGTGTCTGTCCCCGGAGCGAGCGAAGCTGAAACCAGATCGCAAATGACAGCGGAAGGAGAACCGATATGACGACGTGGAGCCGCAAGATTCAAGCGCTCCTCTTAACTGCGCTTGTTACGGCGCTGCCCACCTCTGCGGCGGCGCAGGATGTTCCAATCGAGCAGGAACTGCGCGACTTGAAACAGATGGTGATCGAGTTGCAGCAGGTTGTCGAACAACAATCCGAGCAAATGAAGGAGCAGCAGCTACTCATCGAAGAGATGAGGGAGCAGATGCATTCGCCCGAAACCGCCGCCCGCCTGGCGCCGCACATCGACAAGCATCTGTTGCACGAAAGAGCCGACATAGGGAAGCAGTTGGGCGATTTGAGCGTTGCGGCGGCGCTGACCGGTATCGTGCAGGGAAGCATCGACGCCGAGGACCTCAGCGGAGAGAAGAGCGACACCATCGATGGCTCGTGGTCGGCCGACTTCGAGATCGAATCCCCTATAGGAGAGCGCGGACATGCCTTCATCCTGATTGAGGCGGGCCAGGGAGAGGGTCTTACCGATGAACTCGCCCTTCTCTATCACAACGTCAATGATGATGCGCTCGACTCCGAGAGCCGCCTCGAAATCAGCGAAGCGTGGTATCAGCATTCTGTCATCCCTGAGCGCCTCACGCTGGTCGCCGGCAAACTCGATATGACCAATTACTTCGATACGAACGAAGTCGCCAATGACGAACGATATGAGTTCCTCAATTCGGCGCTGGTGAATTCGATTGCGGTCGAATTCCCGGATAATGGGCCCGGCGCCGTCGCAACCGCATATCCCGCCGACTGGGTCGAAATGGCCGCCGGCTGGGGCAAGAGCGAATGGGAAGACCTCGACCGCGACGGCTTCGGCATTGCCCAGCTTCATTTCAAGCCGCTCCTGCTCGGGAGGCCTGGCAACTACCGCTTCTATGCCTGGCTCAACCACTCGGACAAACCCGACTTCAGTTCCGGGAACAGCGATGACGGATGGGGCGCCGGCATCAGTTTCGATCAGGCGATCACCGATTACCTAACGGCCTTTCTCAGGTTCGGTTTCGAGGATGATGATGTTTACGAAGTCGAAAAAGCATGGAGCGCAGGCTTCGAACTGGCCGGCCAGAAGTGGGGACGCGAAGGAGACGTCGCCGGTGTGGCATTGGCGCAGGCGCTTATCAATGACGACGTGGAACCCGACGACACCGAAACGCTCGTGGAAGCGTATTATTCGATTGCATTGAACGAGTGGCTGCGTCTGTCGCCCGACATACAGCTGATATCCAACCCCGGCGGCAACGACGACAACGATACCATCATTATCCTCGGCACTCGCGCGCAGGTGGATTTCTGAGGAAAGGCAAAGGCTGCGAATCGGCAGATTTCGCAGATCCCGGATCGGGTCCGGGAGAAGCTTTCGCGGATTAAGACAAAGATTATTGGACCACGGATTAACACGGATTAAAGACAAAGACTATTAGTCCGCAGATTTCGCAGATTAACTCGGATTAAAGACAAACATATTGGAACACGAATAAGAAGCACGAATGAGACGAATTTCTTGAGGAAAAGCTGAAAGACGTTTGGACCACGGATTAACACGGATTAAAGACAAAGACTGTTAGTCCGCAGATTTCGCAGATTAACTCGGATTAAAGACAAACATATTGGAACACGAATAAGAAGCACGAATGAGACGAATAACTGAAAAACATTTTGGGCCACGAATTACTGAATTAGACGAATTTTTTGGGAAAACTGAAAGACGTTTGAAAAGGCATGGTGGCACAGGCTTCCAGCCTGTGGAGTTGGCGGTTGTCATTCTGAGGAGCAAGGCGACGAAGAATCTCTCTTATTACCGAAACCAGGAAAAACATTCCACAAAAAGGAGCCGACAAATGAACAAGATCACCCCATTCGTTTTCCTGATGCTGTTCTCAGTTGCTGCGCCGGCATACGGTCATTTCCAGATGCTCGTTCCGTCCACCGATATCGTCTCTCCGGCTGACAACAAGGAGGTGAGCCTCAGGCTCATGTTCATTCATCCGATGGAAGGAACAGCGATGGATATGGCCGAACCGGCGGAATTCGGCGTCTTCGCGGGCGGCAAGAAACATGACCTGCTGAAGTCGCTCGAGGGCGCGCCCTGCAAAGGACGCTCGGCCTTCCAGGCCAGCTATACGATACGACGCCCCGGCGACCACGTCTTCTATGTGAAGCCCGCGCCGTATTGGGAGCCGGCCGAAGGACTGATGATCGTTCATTACACGAAAGTCGTGGTGAACGCGCTTGGACTCGAAGAAGGCTGGGACGCGGAGCTCGGATACGAAATGGAGATCGTGCCGCTGACGCGCCCGTACGGCCTGTGGGCGGGCAACCTGTTCCGCGGAATTGTGAAGAAAAATGGAGTACCGCTCCCGTTTGCCGAGGTCGAGGTCGAATATTACAATCAGGACGGCAAGGTGCAGCCGCCCGCCGATCCGTTCATCACGCAGGTCATCAAGACCGACGCCGGCGGCGTATTCAGTTATGCGATGCCGCGCGCGGGCTGGTGGGGATTCTCGGCCTTGAGCGAAAGCGAGCACAAACTGAAGAACCCGGACGGCGAGGAAGTACCGGTCGAGGTCGGCGGGCTCATGTGGATCAATGTCCGCGACATGAAATGAGATTCATAAAATCCAAGAGATGTATCCGCAGATTTCGCAGATCCCGGCTTTCGCGGATTAACCACAAAGATTATTGGACCACGGATTAACACGGATTAAAGACAAAGACTATTAATCCGCAGATTTCGCAGATCCCGGATCGGAGTCCGGGACAAGTTTACACGGATTCCGGAAAAAGCCTAAATGACAATCTTCGGGACCAAAAGATACGAAGAGGAAAACGACAAATGCTCAAGAATTTTTTGTCGTTGAAATGTCGGTCTTTAATCTGTGAGAATCTGCGTAATCTGCGGATAAAAAATCATGGTGTAACCCTGGTGGAGTTGCCGGTGTCGCAGGAGATCCGCAGAAAGGCGCGATATCCGCGGATTCCCGCAGATCCCGGATCGGGTCCGGGACAAGCTTTCATGGATGTAGGGGCACGGCGGGACGTGCCCGACCGCACGGACCTCCAGCCGGGCACCCAGGATTGTCGTTACTGAGGAGCAACGCGACGAAGAATCTCTCTGGTAAAGACTCCGATCCGGAGTCCGGAATACAAGATAAGAAGTCAGGTGATTGAATGCATATTTCGGAAGGCGTTCTCACAGCTCCTGTATTGATAACCGGCACCGGCTTGACCGCGGCCGGCGTCGCCTGCGGCTTGCGGAAGATGGATTACGACCGCATTCCGCAGGTCGCGATCACCGCGAGCGCTTTCTTTGTAGCCTCGCTGATTCACGTGCCGGTCGGCCCCGCCAGCATGCATCTTGTGCTCAACGGGCTCACCGGCATCCTGCTCGGATGGGCGGCATTCCCTGCTGTTTTGTCAGCGCTTTTTCTGCAGGCGATCGTCTTTCAATTCGGCGGGTTAACCACGCTCGGTGTCAACACGTTCAATCTGGCTTTGCCCGCAGTCGTCTGCTATCTGTTGTTTGGCCGCCTCGTAAGGGGAAAGCGGGCGGCGGTCTCGGCGGCGGCATCCTTTCTTGCCGGAGCCGCGGCCATAGCATTGAGCGGCATTCTGGTCGCATTTACGTTATTATTATCAGGGAACTCCTTTCTTGTGGCCGCCCGTATCATTGTGCTGGCGCACGTTCCGATCATGATTATTGAAGGAATACTGACCATGCTCGTCGTCGGCTTTCTGAAAAAGGTAAAGATCGAAGTCCTGGAGGCGCCCCATGAGCGAACGCATACCCGTGTATAGAAATCTCCTGATTGCCGCGGTTCTGCTGCCGGCGATTCTGGCCGTTCCGGCGCCGGCGTGGGCGCATAAGGTGAATGTCTTCGCCTATGTCGAAGGCGGCGAGGTGATCGCGGAAACGTACTTCGCGGACGGCCGCAAATGCGCCGATTCGGCGATCGAAGTTTTCGATGCGAACGGGAAGAAACTCCTTGAAGGAAAGACGGACGCGCACGGCAGCTTCCGGTTCAAGCCGCCGGTGCGGTCCGATCTTCTCATCAGGCTGAACGCATCGATGGGCCACCAGGCCGAATACGTGCTGCCTGCCGCCGATCTTCCCGCCGCATGGGGAATTCCGCTCCCTCCAAAAGAGGGAGAAATGGCAAAAACGGCGGAGAGCGGACCCGAAATAGTCGAACCATCGCCTGCGGCTGAAGAAATGCCGGCGATCGAGGAAACTGCCGACCTCACCGCTTTCGAACAGATGATAGACCGCGCAGTCGCGCGGCAGGTGGCCCCGTTGCGGCGGGCGTTCGAGGCGGAGCGCGACCGCAGGCGTCTGGTGGATATCATCGGCGGCATCGGTTACATCGTCGGAATCATGGGGCTCATCGCCTACCTGCGCAGCAGGCGAAAAGGGTAATATGCTCGAACAGGATTTTTCCGCCGGCTCGTCCTGGATTCACCGGCTCGACCCGCGCGTGAAGATCATTTCAGCGACGGGATTTTCGGTCGTGACGGCCCTGCTGAGCCGCCATCCCGCTCTGGCCTCGGCCGCATGCGCGGCCTTTGTCCTGATCGTGCAGGCGCAGTTGCCCGTCCGCCCGCTCCTGCGGCGTCTGGTGATAGTGAATTTCTTCGTGCTGTTTTTGTGGCTCACGCTCCCGATCAGGCTCGCGGGCGCGGCGCCCATTCAACTCGGGCCGGTCGGCATCGCGCCCGACGGATTTTCGCTTGCGCTCATCCTCACAATCAAATCGAATGCGATCGTAGCCGCCGGCATTGCGCTTCTTGCAACGAATCGGCCGGCCGAGATCGCGCGCGGGCTGCACCGCCTGCGCGTGCCCGCCAAGATCGTGCAGATATTGCTCTTCATGCTTCGCTATCTTTCGGAAATCGAGCGCGAGTACGGATGGATGAAGGCGGCCATGACAATGCGCGGGTTTCGACCGACAAACAATCTGCGGACATATAAGGCATATGCCCACCTGATCGGATTGCTGTTGATTGTAAGCTATGAAAAAGCGCAGGCGATCCATGCGGCGATGTTATGCCGCGGGTTTGATGGAAGATTTTACGTCCTCGATGAGCGGCCGCGCTCGCGGGCGGACATGCTTTTCGCGGCTTCAATGGCGGCTGTGCTAATGCTTCTGCTTTATCTGCAATTGGTCTAACCAAAACGGCTTTTCAATCAGTTCTTTTCCTCATAGCGCTCCCCCACCCTGCATGACACGCTTTATTGAGAACCCGGTAATCCATGAACTTTCGGCGGCATCCGTGCTCATCCTCATAAAGGAGAAAAAGCGCAGAATGGTTCCCTATTTTCCGTTTTACGGGTCCGTCGGAGTGCTGGTCGCGCTGCTCCTTCTGCTCGTTTTTCTCCTTATCGAAGTCAACGTCATTCATTATGCATTTGAAAAGATCGGAATCAACCACCGCTATGTTTTTCTCGTGCTGCTGCTGTCCTTTATCGGGAGTGCCGTCAATATTCCATTATTTGAATTGCCGGGTCACGTTCCGACGGTCGAAAACCAGATAAATAGCTATGGATTTGAGATATTCGTGCCCGCGCACGGCGTCACGGTCGCGATCAATGTCGGAGGAGCGCTCATACCTACGCTGGTATCCATTTTTTTGCTCGTGAAGATGGACCACGTGCTCCGAGCAGTTCTGGCGGTCGTCGTCGTCTCGGCGCTTTCCTTCTATTTCGCCACATTGGTGCCGGGCGTCGGCATCACGATTCCGGCATTCATTCCGCCGGTCACGGCAGCGCTATGCGCAATTCTGCTGTGCCGAAAAGAGGCGCCGCAGATCGCGTATATTTCCGGCAGCCTCGGAACCCTGATCGGGGCCGACCTCCTCAACCTCGGCAACATCGCCGTGCTCGGCTCGGAATTCGTCTCGATTGGCGGGGCCGGCACCTTCGATGGCATCTTCTTCTCCAGCATCATCGCCGTCCTGCTGGTGTCGATCTGATTCACCGTAAAGCTTCCGGTGGCACGGGCTCAGCCTATCCGCCTGTGGACTTTCAATTGTGCTGTTGTCACCAAGGCTTGCCGACCGCTTTCTAAAAAAGATGCCCCCCTCACCCATCAATCAGATGAGGGGGCACCACAAGAGATCAGAGAGTGTTTTTACGAGAAATGCGTCTTGTCACTCCAATACTCACCACGAAGCCGCACAAGAGAACAACTGCGAAGCCTGCGAGAGAAGGAGAATTAACGATGAAACTGCATTCCCACACTACAGGCTTCAGTACAATTCGCGTCGCCGATCTCATCGCTTCATGCCTGGAAATATATTCCGCAATCGGCGGACTTACCTTGTAATAGTAGTTGACAACGAACTGGCCGAGTTTGTTTGGCAGCAAATACCTATCCCTGAACCTCCTGAGAACCATTACATCGGCTCCCGTTTTCGAACCGTAAGCCGCGGTCGCAATAAAGCAGCCACCTCCTCCACCACCACCGCCGCCGGTAGGAACAGCAGCGGTCGCCGGCTGCAAACCCGAGAAATAATTCACGCATACTTCTATAGTTGGATCAGGGAAACCGGTGGCATGATCGGTTCGAGAAGCAAGCCATCCATCACCCACTTCCGCTCTTAACCAGCCTGTCGTTTCCTCATAGTGCCATATATCGTATTTCTCGAGATTCGTTTCTCCAGGAACTGGAATAAGAATCGTTAAACATTCATCGAAAACCAATCCTGATGGGTTCAGGTTGAGCGCAAGTCCATAACCTCCTGTCTCAGAGGGCAAAGACGGAATCTCCTCCGACAAACCAAAATACGGTTCTGGAATTAAAGTCTCAGAATATACCATCTTCGTTCCGGCCATCTCCCCCTCAATCAACGTTCTAGTAAGTATACCGTCATCAACAGCGGTGAATTGCGCAGGCAAATCGGGTGGAACATCTCTAACCTTAAATGAAAAAGTAAAGGGTGTCATAGAATGCTCAAAAACATCACATGCATCTACGGTAACTTGAACTTCAAGCCCATATAAAAGAGCTGAGGCATATGTATTTTCAAAATCAGGGCAAAACATCGCCCATATATCGGTTTGGTTGCCCGGCTCTATTTCCTGGAATGACATAGAACCAATGATCAAATCTTCCGGCAACGGCTCTTCGCCAGGAGAGTATATCCCATAAGCGGTGATCTGTGTTTGACACGTTACCGCAAGAACGGCCTCCGCCACCTCCTCAAAGTAAACTCCGGTGCTATCCTGTAACCGAACACGGATGCAAGTATCAGCCGGCACCAAGGCACCATCATCAATCCCAGCTCCCGCATGCGGGCAAAGCGAATCTTCCATTATCGTTGGAGAAAGGCTGTCACTGACAAAATCTTGGTCTGTCTGATCAGACTCAAGCGGTGAATAACTACGGTCAGTGGGAGTGAAGGCATGCCCGGCAAAGAAAGGTGTAACCACATAATTTCCGGCAAGTAATCCGGAAAATTGATAATACCCGGCAGCATTGGGATTTGTGACCCCCGCCGCATTCCCGCTCAGAGTAAGCGTTACTTGAGTCACATCGCCCGTATCAAGTGAGACCGTTCCCGAAATTGAGTAGGTGGGCGGAATCCATGTCCCTGAAAAATCCTGATTTATCTGGTCTGAAGCGAGCGGGGAATAACTCCGGCTTGCGGGAATGAAGGTATAACCGGCGAGGCTGGGTATGACTGTATAG
>QZKU01000023.1 GCA_003598085.1 Candidatus Abyssobacteria bacterium SURF_5 | reverse complement strand
ACATTTCGACTTCCGGAAAATCGAACCCCCAAAAAATAAGGGGTTTTTGCAGATTTTTGACCAAACCCAAGCCCAAAGTGTCCAAAATGAGTAAGAAGGCCTCGGCAGCGGAAGAACCGGAATGCGCCGGCGACCCTTTCAACATTGTTTATGGACATGTGCACACTTTCCCGCAGGTGGACTTCGTGCTCGGGGGGACCTACGATTACATGGTTTTTTCCCGCGAGTACTACAGTGTCGCCGAGTATGACGGACCCTTTGGATACGGGTGGACTCACAGTTACAACTTCACGCTCACGAAGCGGAGCGACGAGATGTTCGAGTTCATGAACCAGGAAGGCAAGCTCAATTTTTTCGCATTTTTTCCTGGCAAGAAGGAATTCCAGCCCGGCCCATGGAATACATACACGCTTACTCGCGAGCTTATCAATCCCGGCGAGCCGCATCCATTGTACAGGATGATCTGCATCGCGAAAGACGGAACAAAATTCATCTTCCCGGATGCATTTTGGAAGGAGCCGCACGTTCCAGTCCATGTGTCCGCGATTGAATATAAGGATGGGCGCTCCATCAAGTTTGTGCCCGATGACGGCTCATTGCCGACGCAGATCATCGATCCGCACGGGCGCGTTATCCGCCTCTCATACTCCGACGGGCGCGTAACAGAGATCTTTGAACCGGGCAGACCGCCCGACCGCCCCATCCGTTACGGCTACGATGAGATCGGCAACCTGACGCAGGTCTCACACCCGGTCAGCCCCGATGTCATCTACACCCGCCGTTATTATTATCAGGACCCTAACGATCCTCATAACCTGACGCGCTTGCAGGACGAGCATGGTTTCTCGATGTCTTATGAATACGATCAGAACGGGAGATGCATTCTTACGTATGGCGATAATAACGGGCAGGGACCGCTTTACAAATACATCAACCAGTACAAGCCGGAAGAACACCAGACGGTGATGGCCCGCTGTCGCGGGACTGAGATGTTTATTGAAGTCGTCACCTATAACAACACGGGACATATCGTGAGAAGAGAGTACCCGGATTCGGGCGAGATCGAGAAGTATAAGTACATCACAAAGGGTGGTCAATTCACCGTGGAAAAAACGGAAATCGACTCTTCGCAATCCTCCGTTTTCAGGAAGGTCGTGGAGTTCGACGAAAAATTCAATGTGACCGGCGTTTCCGTTGGAACGACCGAAACGGAAGGCGAAACCCCGGATACTCTCCAATTAAAGATTTCCTACAACGACCCCGATAATCCTGCCAAACCAACAAGTATCGTGGATCAAAATGACAACCTGCTGGAAATTCCTGCGGATGCTCTCGATAAAATCGAAGAACTTTTTCGAGTCAAAGAAGCCGAAGCCCTGGGACGACTCCCGGATATCAAGGGCTTCCTTGCAGAGAGTGAAGACGGAACCCCCAGTCCGGAAGAGTGGCGGGTGTCTCATGACGAACATGGGTTGGTTCAGAAGATAACTGGCGGAGCTGGACACGAAACTGGATTTCTCTATGACGGCGCGGGTCGAATCGTCCAACTTGTCGAGAAAAAAGGTGATAAGGAAAAAAAGGCGCAGGTTGCTTATGATTGGCTGGGTCGTGTAACCAAAGTCGTCATGATCGAGCCGAACGGTGAGACCCGGACGGAATCCTATGAGTACGATGCGCCCGACAAGTTTTATCCAAACGCATGCTACGCAATCAACAAGATCGGATACGACGGGAAGAAAACACAGTTTGTTTACAGGAGAGGGGACTTCCTCTGGAAAGTGGTTCAGTACGAAAACGGCGGCGTGTCTTCCATTACCACGTATGAATACGATTCCTTTGGAAACCTCATCAAGGTGATTCTTCCTGATGGGCGCACGATAACAGCCACCTACGACTCGCGCGATCGCCTGATAGATATCCAGGGCCCCCGCAGCCTGCTGGAATATGCGCTATCGTGATTCCGCAGTTGCCGGTTGAGCGCCTGCCAACCCTCCCCTCAGTTGCAGCCCATCGGTAATGGCAACGATTCCTCCGTATGAAGCGGGGCCAGGATTACTTCCATCCCGCGCTCCGCGCGAGCCCTGCTCCCGAGATCTCCCTGATTGATCGCGATCTCAACTGAACCTCTGTTGTTGAGGAACAGAAAATCTCCTTCCGCAACATCGCTGTACGTGCGAACGAATCTCGCAGAAAAACAATCTTCGCCAATGGTGAGTATGGCGCAAAAACCAGGTTGAACTCCCAACGCTTCAACAAATCGAATCGGAATATTCGTGATGATGTTCCCATAGTTATCAACGTGAAGGATAGCTCCTCGGACTGCTTCTTCTTTCAATACGGCTTTCGGTGCACTCAGCTCTTCCATACCCGATAGCGGCGGCCCTACGGATTCGAATGGAACTCCTGTCGCCAGATGTCCGGCCACAGGCCCGAAAATGTCGCGCGCGTGGAAGGTGCTCGAAATCTCACCGGGATGCATGAGTGCACCATTTGTTATCTCGCGTATCTCGACGACGCCGGCGTCGTTTCCCGCAATCGAAAGAATCCCGTTGTCCGGCCCGACAAAAATCTTCTTGTTCTCCGTCAATACTGTGATACCCTTGCGCTCGGAGCCGACTCCCGGGTCCACAACCGCCACAAAGATTGTGCCGCCCGGATATTCCCTTGCCGCTTCCGCAAGCGTATAAGCTCCTCCCCAAATATCGTACTTCTCCACCTGGTGAGTTATATTCTCTATGCGCGCGTCCGCATTTGCGCTGTAAATAGCCCCCTTTAACGCGCCGACATAATGGTCTCGTTCTCCAAAATCTGTCAGCAGAACAATCAGCGGCTGTCTTTCGACTCTGTCCGCCGCCATTCGCGCACAGCCGGCAATCATTAGCCCGAACACGAAGAGGCACATCCAATTGAAAAATTTCATCTCGGCTTCCCTTTCCCCATCCATTTTCCCCGAAGCGCCACTATGCTATAGCACCCGGCGGGACATGTCAAGAAAGGACCGGCTCAGGTGCCCGACGTAGCGCAGGCTTCCCAGCCTGCATCTTGTCCTATCCCGCTGTACCGCAAACCGGCGACAACTTATAAAAAGGTCGCACTAATTTCCGCCTTGTCTGCTGATTTGGATTATGATAAAGTAATCGCCGCCGCTCCGGCATCATAAAGTCCTTTCAGAGAAATTTCCTTGGAGGAGGCTATGTCGAGCAATTTCCTTGTTGAAGAACGCGACTCAATCTGCACGATTACCATCAACCGCCCCGATCGCCGCAACTCGTTCACCCTTGCCATGTGGAAAGAATTCACCGCCCTCATGCGAAGCTTGAACCATAAGAATCACATTCACGCCGTCATCATCAGGGGCGCTGGCGAAAAATCGTTTTCATCCGGCATCGACCTCGCCGAATTGGCCTCCACAGGAAGATCGATCACCGACCCGTCCTCCTGGGAGGATATCGGCATCGAGGAGGCGATGCACAGCATCACCGAGTTCCGCTACCCTGTCATCGCCATGGTAAACGGATATGCAATCGCGGGCGGATGCGAACTCGCGCTCCATTGCGATATCCTCATTGCCGCCGATACCGCCAAATTCGCCATGCCGCTCGCCAAAATCGGACTGCTCGTGCCGTTCCCGCTCGCGCAACGGCTCGTGAACGCTGTCGGCGTCACCTACGCCCGCGAAATGCTTTACACCGGCAGAATGGTGTCTGCCGCCGAAGCGAAGCAGATGGGAATGGTCAACGAGGTCGTCCCGCTTGCCCAACTGCAGGAGCGGGTACAGGCTGTCGCCGGTGAAATCGCCGCCAACGCCCCTCTCTCGCTGGAAGGAATGAAGAAAACGCTTTCCCGATGCTTCGCCTATGAGCAAAAAATAGATTTCTCCGACCTGCGCGAACATATGGGAAAATGCCTTTCGAGTGAAGACGTGATCGAAGGGATTACCGCTTTCATCGAGCGCCGCAAACCGGTGTTCAAGGGAAAATAGGAAGAACTCTGATTCCTTCGAAACGGAGGTTCAACATGCATCCGGCACTCAACACCACCCTCTGCAAACATCTTGGCATCGAGAAACCGATTGTCCAGGCGGGAATGGGATTCGTCGCGCGCGCCGAACTCGCTGCAGCCGTCTCCGCGGCCGGGGGGCTCGGAGTCATCGGCGCCGCTTTCCTGACACTTGATGAGCTTCGCGATGCGATCCGCCAGGTGAAAGACCGCACGGATAAACCGTTCGGTGTCGACATCCTTTTCGCGACCTACGGCCGGCCTTCCGCAGACCCGCGCGTAGAAGAGTTCACCGATGAGGTGAGAAGGCAGATCGATATCGTCTTTGAGGAAGGCGTACCCATCCTCGCTTCAGGATTGGGCAATCCCGCCCCCGTCGTTCCACAGGCGCACGAGCTGGGTATCAAGGTCATCTCGCTTGTCGGCAATACGAAAAACGCGAAACGCGTGGCCGCCGGCGGAGTCGATATCGTCGTCGCGCAAGGATACGATGGCGGCGGGCATACCGGCAGGGTTGGCACGCTTGCGCTCGTGCCGGCTGTCGTCGATTGTGTCAAACAACCCGTCGTTGCCGCCGGAGGAATCGCGGATGGACGCGGACTCGTCGCCGCGCTCGCGCTCGGCGCCGTCGGAGTCTGGATGGGCACCCGCTTTGTCGCCAGCAAAGAAGCCTACGCACACATGAACTATAAGAACAAGATCGCCGAGATCGACGACGAAGGCACCGTCCGCACGCGCTGTTTCACCGGAAAACCGTGCCGCGTCATCAAGAACAGGACAAGCTCCGAATGGGAAACGCGCGAGGCCGAAATCGAGCCGTTCCCGATCCAGATTCAGAAGATCAGCGAGTACATCGGCGAAAACATCTACGAGGCGGCGCGACTGCACGGCAAGATCGATATCGGCTCCTGCGCCGCCGGACAATCTTCCGTCCTGATCCACGAAGTGACAAGCGCTGCTGATATCGTAAATAAAATAGTCGCCGAAGCGGATGAAATTTTGACGAAACTGTCGGCGTAGGGGAGGAGGGATTCATGAACCGCAGCAAACCGCTCATCGCCGAACGACTCATATCCGTCTGCGAATCAGATCCATCAAAGCTTGCCATCAAGTACGAGCGTGACAGCTTCACCTTCGAGCAGTTGCTCACCCGCGTCTGCCAGCTGGTGAACGCCCTGCACAACCTCGGCGCGCGCAAGGGCGACCGCGTCGCGATCCTCTCTCAGAACTGCCACCAATACCGCGAGCTCTTCTGGGCGGTTGCTCTCGGAAATTTCATGATTGTCCCGGTCAATTACCGGCTCTCCCCGCGCGAAATCGCATACATCCTGAACGATTCGGAAGCAAAAATCCTCCTTGTCTCGGATGAGTACTCCTCGCTGATCGAGTCGATTAAAAATCGTCTTACCTCCACCAAACATTTTATCGGCATCCAGACCGCGGCCGCCGGCTTACGCGATTACGAGGAATTAATATCATCAGCTTCATCCGCTCCGCCGCCATCATTGCCTGCCGCCGACGATTTGATATGGCTGCTCTATACCAGCGGCACCACCGGCCTTCCCAAAGGCGCCATGCATACCCATCGTAGCGTAACCGCGCTCGTAGATCTCGCGGTCTCCAATTTCGCAATCGATGAAGCCACGCGCTCGCTCGTGGTTACTCCATTCTACGCGCTCAGCGGCGGCGGGTGGGACTCGATTTGCTCGTGCATGGGAAGCACCACCGTCATCCTGCGCAACTTCAACCCGGTCGAAGTGCTCGAAACCATACAGAACGAACGGATCACCGACGTCCACCTCGTGCCCGCCATGATCAACTTTATCGTCAACTGCCCCGACTTCGACCAGTTCGACCTCTCCAGCCTCCAGCGGATTACGTACGGCGCCTCTCCCATGCCGCCCCAGCTCATGCGAAAGGCGATGGAAAAGATCGGCCCCATCTTCATCCAGGACTTCGGATGCGCGGAAGGCGGTCTCATGACCCTGTTGCCGGAAACCGAGCACGTTCTCGAGGGGCCCGAAGAACGCACGCGCCGCCTCACCTCCTGCGGAAAGGGATTGCCGGAGCTCGATGTGCGAGTGCTCAATGAGCAGGGGCAGGACGTTAAACCGGGCGAAGTCGGCGAACTGACCGTCAAGGGCGACACCGTCATGGCCGGCTATTGGAAAATGCCCGAGGCTACCGCGCAGGTGCTTCGCGACGGCCGGCTCCACACGGGCGACCTCGCCACCGTTGATTCCGAGGGCTGGATATACATCGTGGACCGCAAGAAAGACATGATCATCAGCGGCGGCGCCAATATCTATCCGCGCGAGGTCGAGGACGTCCTGTTCGCGCATCCGGCCGTGCTCGAGGCCGCCGTCATCGGAGTTCCCGACGAGAAATGGGGCGAAAACGTGAAAGCGCTCGTGGTCCTGAAACCGGCAATGCAGTGCTCGGAAGAAGAATTGATCAATCACTGCAAGGCCAACCTTGCCAGCTACAAAAAACCGAAAAGCATCGAGTTCGTCGATTCTCTGCCGCGCAACCCCAGCGGCAAAGTTCTGAAACGCGTCCTCCGCGAGAAATATTGGGCGGGCCAGGATCGCCAGGTTTACTGATACCGCAAAGGGGACGCATTCCGTGTTCAATGGAGAAGCCGAACCATGGAAAACGATTTGTGCCGTCTCACCGCCAGACAACTGCTTTCGGCATATCGGCGGCGAAAACTCTCGCCTGTGGAAGTCGTGGAAGCCGTTCTTCAACGGATCACGTTGGACGGTCCGAAGCTGAACGCCTTCTGTACGCTTCTCCCGGATGAAGCGCGCAAACAGGCGCGAAAAGCCGAAAAAGCTTACCTTAAGAAACAGGACGCTCCTCCACTTCTTGGAGTCCCCGTTTCGATCAAGGACCTCATTTTCACCAAAGGAGTCCGCACCACCGGCGGCTCAAGACTCTTCGAAAATTTCGTTCCGGATGAGGATGAACCCGCAGTCGCTCGCTTGCGAGCGGCCGGCGCCGTCATTATCGGAAAAACGAATACGCCGGAATTCGGTTATAAAGCCGCAACCGATAACCCGCTGTTCGGCATCACGAGAAATCCGTGGAACACGGATAAAACCCCCGGCGGCTCGAGCGGAGGCGCGGCCGCATCCGTTGCGGCCGGCATGTGCCCGATCGCGCTCGGAAGCGACGGCGGCGGCTCGATCCGAATTCCCAGTGCACTCTGCGGCGTCTTCGGCCTGAAGCCCTCCTTTGGGCGCGTGCCCAGATACCCATCGTTCCCCGGCTGGGAAACCCTTGCGCATACCGGCCCCATCACTCGAACCGTCGCCGATGCCGCACTCGTTATGGATATCATCGCCGGACCCGACGAGCGCGACCGGTCTTCTTTACCGCCAATCAGCGGTGCCTTCTCCCGCTCGCTGAGCGGCGCCGTGAAGGGCACGAAGATCGCGTGGAGCCCTACATTGGGTTACGCGACGGTCGAGCCGGAAATCCTGAAAATCACAGGCGAGGCCGCCAAACTCTTTCGCCGCGCGGGATGCAGGGTCGAAGAGATCAATCCCGCCTTGGAAAACCCTGAAGCCGAGCTCAGCATTTTTGTGATGGCCGATTTTCAAGCGGCAATCGGCGATTCTCTCGAAGATAACCGCGAAAAAATGGACCCGCGCCTCGTGACGCTTGTCGAGATGGGGAAGAATATCTCTGCGAAAGAGTACGTGCAGGCCTCTTTCCGCCGACAAGTCTTTCATGAGAGGGTGCAGAAAATCTTCGAAAAATACGATTTCCTTCTGACGCCGACAACCGCCGTCGCCGCATTCCAGGCAGGGAAAATGGCGCCGGAAACCGTCGCCGGCCAGAGGCTCTCTCCGCTGGCGTGGATGCCGTTTACCTATCCGTTCAATTTCACGGGCCAGCCCGCGGCATCGGTTCCGTGCGGCTTCACTGAGGATCATCTTCCTGTCGGACTCCAGATCGTCGGGCGCAGACACGACGACGCAGGAGTGCTTCGACTTTCGGCCGTTTTCGAAAAACTCTACCCGTGGCCGGACTTCGTCCCTACTCCCGTGCGCGATTTCACCAGCAAGAACAACTAAGGAACCAAACGAATGGACGTATCAAGCAGGCTTCTCAGGGCAGGCGACGCAAGCGGTAGCGGCCGCGTGCGCGAATACCGACTCGGCGGCGATCGGCGGTTGGTGCAGATTACCACCTTCTGCCCTTCCGTCATCGGGCCCGGGCCCACTCATTTGTACCTTATCATCGACGAGGAAATTATCATTCTCGTCGATACCGGAATACCAACCAATCTGGCGAAGGATCTCTTCTATTACTGGCGCAATCAGAGAATACCGGCCGAAGTCGAAGCTCTGCCCGACAATCACAGCGAACAACAGCTTCTGAGCGCGCTCGCGCTCGCGGGCGTCGACCCCAAAACAATCGATTTCCTCGTTATTACCCATGGGCACCCGGACCATTACCTGCTCGGCCGGCGCATCGTGGAATTGTCCGGCGCGCGCGTCGCGGCGCACGTTTCCGATTCGCACCAGATCACTAATCCCTGGGCAATGGTGAAATTCTGGGTCGAGCGCAGGCCCGCTCTCATGGCCATCGGAATGCCTCCTCCCAAACAGGGCGGCCGCAGCAACGCATCCGCCAATCCGGAAACCACCGACCTTTCGCTCCGCGTTGATTGCCCAATCGCGTTCGACGGCCGTCTCAGACTCGATAACTTCGAGAAGGACTGGCTGTGCGTCCGGCACTACGCCGGACATTCCCCCGGTGGAATCGGACTCTTTGTTTATGATCAATCCGAAAAAGAATCGATCTTCTTGTGCGGCGACACGCTGCTTTATCCCATTACGCCTCATCCCGACGACCTGATCGCGTACCTGCGCACGCTGAAGTATATGAAGGACCTGAAAGACGTGGCCATCGTTCTGCCGGCGCACGGTAAGGCCATCCTCAAACTACATGAGCGGCTGGAATTCCTCGATAAACACCACGAGCATAGGCTCCGCCTCACATACGACGCGTGCCGCAAACCCCGCAGCATCTGGGAAATCGCAACAATGAGGCGCTACTTCGATGTGCACGTCGATCCGACAAAATTCAATCCGCTAGCAGGACAGGAAGCCTTCGTCCACGTCGAATTGCTCCAGATTGCGGGCGGTTTGCGCCGCTCGCATATCGACGGCTTCGTGCATTACTTCATTAATTCCGGCGAAAAATTCGAGGACGTCTACGCGCGCATCCAGTCAATCATTAACGACGAAAACAGCACGATCCTGCTCAGACGATAAGCAAGGATGTTTTCTTGAAAAAAAAGGAGAACCACATGAAGCTGGCGAAGAAAACCGCAATTGTTACGGGCGCGGCCTCAGGTATCGGCAGAGCGATTGCCTATGCCTTCGCGCGCGAAGGCGCAAAAATTGTGGCAGCCGATATCAATGCCGAGGGCGGAGAAGTCACCGTTTCTAAAATCAAGGGTGACGGCGGCGAAGCCTTCTTTATCGAAGCCGATGTGTCCGATTCGGACGCCGTCAAGAACCTAATCGATCGGGCCACATCCAAATATCGCACTCTGGACATCATGGTAAACAACGCCGGCGTCGAAATATTCAAGCGGCTCGCCGACACCGACGAGGCGGCATGGGACCGCGTCATCGCAATCAACCTGCGCGGTGTTTTCCTGGGAACTAAATTTGCTGTTCCAAGAATGATCGAGAACGGCGGCGGAGTGATCGTGAACATGAGTTCGGTGGCGGGCATCATGGGCGCCGGCGGCCTGAGCGCCTATAACGCATCGAAAGGGGGCGTCGTGCTCCTCACGAAAAATACCGCCATGGATTACGGCAGAAAGAATATCCGCGCAAATTGCATTTGCCCCGGATTCATCCGCACCCCCATGGTCGAGGCCGTCATGGGATTGCCCGGCGCCAACGAAGTCAAAGATTACCTCAACAGCCTCAGCCCTGCAGGACGGTTTGGCGTTCCGGAAGAAGTCGCCAATTGCGCCGTTTTCCTCGCTTCAGACGATTCCTCTTTCGTCAACGGCCACGCCCTCGTCGTCGACGGCGGCATGAGCGCCGGCTGGCAAATCGACGTCGAAAAGATGATGGGCTGAAGAGGTGATGGGATAGAGAATGCAAATATGACCTAAACACTCAAGTAAATAAAGTACTTCGCTCGGTCCGCCAAATCCCGCCGAATTCGTCCCGGGCCCTAAAGGAGAGAAGGCTGAGTGTCACCCCAAACACTCAGCCCAATGAGGAGAGGTCTACGGGTTGCCCCATAGCTTGCGAAGATTATAGCATATCAACTTTCTTAAGGCAAGTCTTTTTCAAAAGATTTTTTGTGATGAGTCGCCAGAGACGTGATAATACCCTGATGAGTAAGGACTTATGCCGTCAACTACCTTCCCGCCTGTTTGTTAACAATACAGATCGGGAAAGGCGAGAACCAGGCGCTGCATCCGCCTCATCCGCCAGTACGGCCCAGCACTTCATACCCCATACTTGACCATTTCAGGCCAGTCAGTAGATATTATCCATCGCCTCAAAAACGAAATTGCGGATCATGCCGCGGTCGGGGATCGTCGCCATCATGCCGTACATCGGCGCCGAGCCTTCATTGGCAGTCGAGGGGTTAGCCTTCACATGCTCGACCGAAGCCCGCAAATCTGTCAGGAACTGGTCGACCACCTTCTCGTGCGCCAGCGTAATCATCATGTGCAATGCCGACGGCTGCTGCTGGCGGTCCAGATGCCACCCGCGCGCCTCCATCGCGTCGGCCAGCGCAAACACGTTGAATTCATCCGACGTGAACGCGAAAACGCTCATAACCGGCTTGCCCAGGATATGCAAACCTGGAATCGCGCTGATTCCCTTGATGAGCGCCTCCGTCGTCGACATGATCTGTTTCGCGTTGCGCAGATATCCATCCTCGCCCATTGCCTGCATCGTCGCCCACGCGGCCGCAATCGAACCTGCCGGACGCGTGCCCGCCATCGTGGGAGACATGTACACTCCGCCGCACCAGTCGGTATACACGAAGAATTGGTGGCGCCTGATATCCGGATTCCGATAAAGCACCGTTGACGCCCCCTTCGCCGCAAAACCGTATTTATGAATGTCGGCGGATATCGAGGTCACGCCATCCACCCGGAAATCGAATTCCGGCACCGGGTACCCGAGCTTCTTCACGAACGGCAAGAGGAATCCGCCAAGGCACGAATCCACATGCATTCCGAGTCCCCGCTCTTTCGCCGCCGCCGCCAGCTCGGCAATGGGATCGACCACGCCGTGCGGATACGACGGCGCCGAGCCAACCAGCATGATCGTGTTCTGATTAATCGCCCGCCGCATCGCCTCGACGTCAGCCCTGAAATCCGCCTTCACCGGAATCCGCACGGAGGCCACGTCGAAGTAGTGCGCCGCCTTCTCGAATGCCGGATGCGCCGTCGCGGGCAGGAGCATCTCGGGGTTCTTTATCTCAGGCCGGGTCGAGCGGAACCAGTCGCGATGCGTCTTCACTGCCATTAATATGCTCTCGGTCCCGCACGAGGTCATGGTGCCCGTAACGTTCTCATCGCCGCCAAGGATGTCGGCCGTCATCGCGACGACCTCGGTCTCGAATTTCTTTATACTCGGAAACGCCAGCGGGCTCAGGCCGTTCTCGGAAAAATATTTGGTGTACGCGCTTTTCAGAAAAGACGTGTGCTCTTCTCCCGCGTAATACACCAGGCTCCACGTGCGGCCTTCCTTCCAGTTCGCATCGCCCTCATGCAGATCGTCCAAATGCTCGAGGACCTTTTCCCTCGGCAATCCCTGTTTCGGCAGCTTCACGTTTTCTCTCGCCATTTCGAAACTTCTCCTTGTTCTGGCCCCGGCTACAGCAGCCCCGCAGCTTCCAAACCCTTTACCACGTAATCAAAACCGAGCTGTTCGAGCTTGTTCCGGCTCGGGCACCCGGTCTTGATGTCCCAGCCGCGTTCCTCATAATAATCGTCGAGCAGGCGTTCGATATCCGCCCTCGTCAACGTCTTCGTCTGAAAATAATCTTTCATCTCGAATTCGCCGCCTGCCGCCTTCAGCGGCTCAAACCATTTTGCCGGTGGAGCGTCCTTGCTGCGGTCGAATCCCTCGCGCCAGTTCAGAACCTTGTAAAGATTCCACACCCGCTCGCCCGCCTCCATCAGCGCGCGCTTGTCCATCTCGATTCCCGTCGCGGTCGAGAAGAGACGCGCACAGATGTCGGCGCTGTAAAAACGGTTGTTCTGGCTGCGGATGCAAACCCCGAGCGAGTCGAAGACCGCGAACCAGTCCTCGGAATACCGCGTGAAGCGGCCGACATTGAATCCGAACGGACTGTCCATGATACGGGCCACCGCGTCCGGCGGCGCTCCCATTCTGTCCGCATGTTTGCCGAACATCTCGAGCGGCGCTCCGGCATTATACGAAGGCGAGCCGCCGGACTGATGATGCCCGCCGCGCGGGTTCACCAGTTGCTCGAATTCCATTGTTCCTAAGCCCTTTTCGCGCGGATCGAAGAAGGTGCCGAGCCCCTTGACGTGAGAGGTGAATCGGTCCGGATCGAGCCCAAACTCGCTTGCCGCGGCGGTCCAGCCTTCAGCAAGGATATCGCCGACGCCCTGCCGGAAACTGATTTTCTCCACCAGATCGCGCATCGTCTCGTAATTCCGCTCGATCTTGCCGAACTGGTCTTCCCGTATCGCCCCCGCCTCGCCGGCCTCCAACAGAAGCTGGAATATGCTTTCGAACTCCTGCTGGCCCAATCCATACCGGTTCTGGAGGTTCACGATGTGCGTCGCCTTCGGATACTCGGGAATATTTCCTTTCATCGCGGTCTGCGCGATGATCCCGTAGCTGTGCGTGTACGTCTTCATGCCGCTGAACTCGCCCTCCGGCACGACGAGGATGTCCTTGTCCGCGATGAAACACGAGGGGCACGCGCACCGGTCTCGCTTGAGGCGGTTGTAAACGTTCAGGCCGTACGGGCCTTCCTCGCCCAGCATGAACGAGCCGCCCGCATTCAAAATGCCATAGGCGACCGCCGCCGAATGAAGTTTGTAATTCCTTGCCCGGTTGAACAGCTTATTGACCTCGTGCATGAAGCCCTTCGGGTCGGCCACTTTAATTCCGCCGCTGCCGCGCGCAATGATCGCCTTCAGATTCTTTGAGCCCATTATGGCGCCGAAGCCCGCTCGTCCCAGCGTCGCTGATTTGTCCACGAGTGCGATCGCAAACTTCACCAGGTTCTCGCCGGCCTGCCCGATCGAAATTGCCGAGCAGCGCCCATGGCGCGCCCACAGAGAATCGACAGCTTCGTAAATATCCTTTCCCCACAGATCGCTTGCATCGCGAATCTCGACCTTCCCGTCATCGATAAAAACATAAACCGGCGCGGCGGCCTTGCCGGTAATAACAATATGATCATAGCCGGCGCGTTTCATCGAGAAACCGAATGTGAGGCTCCCGCTGCCGGCCGAGACCGCATTCGACAACGGAAATTTCGATGTGCCGACAATGCGCGAGGCGCCGGGCGTCATCGTCCCGATCAGCGGCCCCGCCCCGAGGATGAGCGGGTTCTCCGGCGAAAGAGGGTCGACTCCCGGTTTGAGATGGTCATACGCAAGCTTGTTGTTGATGCCGAGGCCGCCGAGAAGCCCGCGGCAATCGCCCGGATCGAGCGGCTGCCTGTCGATCGTCCCGCTCGTAAGGTCGATGAACAGTATCTTGCCAGCGTACCCGAAATATTCCGTTCTCATGGCGCCTCCACCCGGGTCAATGCCCCATAGACGCAGTAATCGGCGCAGATCGAACACTGCAGGCAATCCTCGTCGAAACGTGCAGCCTTGCCGTCGTCCTCCGTCCGGATGATCCTGATCTTCGCCAAGTCCGGATTGAAGACCTCGTTGTAAGTGAACGAGCAGATCAACTGGCAGTTCAAACAACCGGTGCACTTGTCGAGGTCGATCAATATCTTCGGATTATTTTCGTCCACGTGCGCCATAAAAACCTCGTTTCCAGAACTACAGCTTGTTGCTGTTCACATCAGGCAAGCTCGACTAATTTTTGTACCGGCTGCATTCTGCCGTTCTCTTAAATTCCCCCTTTAGGAAAGGGGGACTAAGAGGCTGTCCCGTAATTGAGATTTGTCTTCCTCTGCCAGACCCTGGATTCCTGCTTTTGCAGAGATTTTATTGAAACAGTTTATTTTACATTTTCATCTCTTCATTTGAATCGAAAGTCGAGTTTGAAGTCATAAAGCCAA
>QZKU01000022.1 GCA_003598085.1 Candidatus Abyssobacteria bacterium SURF_5 | reverse complement strand
CGGCTACCGCACATTTGAAACCTTTTCGCTTGCCCTTTATCACGTGCTCGGAGACCTTCCTATGCCACAATTAACCCACAAATTCTTGTGAGGAGCTCAACGTTCAAAAGGCATTTGTTTTCCAAAGGCATTAAGTATTGGCATACCAGGACGGATATTCCAGTATCCATCATCATCTGGTCGATGAGCCCCGAGAAAGCGCTCCGGGTAATTGAGCAGAAGGGGATCGCCGTCGCCCGCTCATAAGGCAATGAAAGCGAGGGCAGGTCTTGCGGTGCAATATTTAGAAATGACAGAAAGATTCCGGGCCAAGTCTTCTCTTGACGCATTGCTTTACCTCTTCTTCCCGCCATTCCTCTTCTTTTTCCTGAACTCTTTAATATCTCGAGAATCCGGTCTCGGGATCATTTTATTGATTCAAAAAATCTGCCCTATCCGCAGCGGACTGTCTTCTTTTTCTACTTTCGAGGTTGGACCCCTGATCAGGTCCGGGGCATGCTTTGGACCTTGGGCTGGAAAAATTGACAAACCGCTCCCGTTTTTGCTATTTTTGAATTACCAGACAACAGCCGGAGTGGTGGAACTGGTAGACGCAGGGGACTCAAAATCCCCCGGTGCTTGGCACCATGAGGGTTCGATTCCCTCCTCCGGCACCGGTGCTTGTCCGAAAGCGCATCCTTCACAAATACCCGACTTTGTAATATCTTCTGAAGCGGGATAGAAATCCCAACCGCAGATTCCTTATTCATTCCATTCCTGCCTAGTCAAGTCTTTTATGGAGCGCCTGACGAGGCAGGTTTGCAGAAAAAGAGATGTCTCCGTCAAGATCCTCTCCAGTCGACCGAATTTTCAGCCGCAGGACCTGCAAGAAAAAAATGGTTTCCCTCGAGCTGGAATGACTGCCATGCAGCAACGAATTGGTTATGCTATTCGGGCGAACGCGCGGGCAATGAGCGGGCGTGGGGCGGCGGTTTTCCGAGCAGAAAAAACTTGACAAAGAAATTGAATTACCGATAAAATAGCTCACCTTTGTATTCAATCTTTTCCATGTCCGATATCGATTTTTCGGCTGCGGCTGAGGAATGGCGGCTAAAGCCGATTGATCACTGAGCGGCGGCTCAAACGGCGGCGACACCCAAAGAATCTTTCTCATCATATATTCCCCGGCAGTACCCGGCCGACGGAGGTAATTTCATGCGGATTCGGAGAGAAGCTTTTCAGACTGTTGTCTCGGCTCTTGTAATCATTCTTTTCTGTCTTAATGTTATGGGATGTGAAACGCCGGGTTTCTTCTCAAAAGAGGAACCTGTTGTCGCCGCCCCTGCGGCGCCGGCGCCTGCTGCTGTAGATGTTGCTCCGCAATTGAGCGGGTTTACGCTTGGTCCGGGGGATAAGATAGCGATCTCTGTTTGGAATAATCCCGAGCTGAGCCAGCAGGTGACGGTGAGTCCTTCCGGCGACGTGGCATTGAGCTTCTTGGGACACGTGACGGTTACCGGCAAGACGGCGCGGGAGTTGACGCAGCTTCTGACGGCGGAATATGAACGGTATTATGTGGAGCCGGTTGTTGCGTTGAACGTTGAAAGCTCGTTCAGCAACAAGGTGACGGTGCTCGGCGAAGTGTTGAATCCGGGTGTTTTTGCGATTGACGGACAGATGCGGCTTATTGATGGCGTTGCGGCGGCCAGCGGGTATCTGCCCAGCGCCGAGCTGAAGTCGGTGGCGCTTCTTCGGAAAGATGGAGACAAGCTTGAGGCTCGTCTTATAAATCTCAGGGATTTCCTGAGAGAAGGAGATTTCTCTCAGAACCCGCTTCTGCAAAAAGGCGATGTCGTCTTTGTCCCCTCCAGCTTTATTGCTGAGGTGGATGATTTCTTTGGACATCTTTACAATATCGTGCATCCCATCGTCGAAACCGAGAGAGGTATCGCTTTGATCCCGGCCGTGGAAGATGCGTTTGAGGGAGACCAGAATCGAAACAACGTTATCATTTCCCGGTAGGGGCTTCTCGGAGGCGTGCCCGTCAAGCGGCTTCTTGCTCGTGTAAGTCTAACACGACATTTCTCTCAAGAACCTGACTGGAAGCGAGCAAGACCAACCATTATTAATACCACTCCTGAAGTTAATTTTAAGGTAAACAAGGTGGTTGCAACTTACGGGAGCAGGAGGATCATCTGCTAATGAGGTAGAAAGATAGTTTGGGCCAAGCACAGGGCCTGGTTCACCCCGCAGCGATTCTTGTCTGGGGTTGGGTCTTTTTGACTCCGGACCAAGAATCGGCGATCAAGTCATTCGTTTGTTTGTATGGGCAAGACAAAGAAAGCGAGATCAGCGCGAGGTGACTATGGATCCGAAAATTGTGCTTTATCGACCCAGGTGGATGGAAACCGGCGCCACGTATCAGCGGGCGCCACTGGAGTTGCTGGCTGCGGCATCACTTCTTTTAAGCGAGCAGGTTGACGTACGAATAGTGGATGGAATCGTCGATGACGATCCCGTGGGTGAATTGCTTGAGGAATGCAAGGATGCTCTTTGCGTGGGGATTACTGCTGTTGTTGGGTATCAGGTATATATGGCAGCGAAGGCCGCGCGAGCAATCAGACAAGCGTATCCTCATTTGCCAGTGGTTTGGGGAGGCTGGTTTGTCTCTACGTCATACAAAACCATATTTGACGAAGATCTGTGCGACATTTGCGTGATAGGTCAGGGGGAAAAAACTTTTTGGGAACTCTTTCGGGCGCTGCGAGAAAAGAAACCGCTTGATTCGATCGATGGGATTGCATTCAAACGCAACGGTGAAGTATGTGTGACTGCCCCACGGCAGTTTACAGATCTCAATGATCTCCCGGCGTTGCCATACCATTTAATCGACCTGAACCGATATTTTGATTCAGATCCGGTAAATCCGGTCTTCAGGCAATTTTATTCCCTTGTCAGAGGAGAGGAATGGGGCCACCGACCGTTGCGTTGCCTAACGTACTATTCGAGTTATGGTTGCCCTGAGGGATGCGCTTTTTGCGCCAGTCCGGGTGTAACGGCGAGACGGTACACGGCGCTCGACGCTGATCGAATGCTTGATGAAATTCAGAGCTTGCATGAGCAGTATCAATTTGATTTTATTATCTTCAACGACGCAAACTTCATGGTCTCAAAGAAGCGGGTTGAGCAGTTTTGTCACGGGCTTATTGAGCGCGGGATGAAGTTGAACTGGGCCTGTACCGGCGAATCGACCCATATTGCAAAATATGGAGACGAATTTGCGAAGCTTCTTCATGACAGCGGGTGCGTCTTTCTCTTTGTTGGAGGGGAATCCGGCTGCGAAGAGACTCTTGAAAGGATCAATAAGAAGCGCCGACCTGAAGTCAATGTTCAAGCGGCACAGATACTTTCGAGTAATGGCGTAGGCGCCGAGTTTTCTTATATAATTGGGTTTCCGGGCGAGCCGGAGTCGTCCATGAAGTCAACGATAAGACAGTGCTGTAAAATAATGCAGATTCCCTTAGCTGTACCTATTCTTCGATACTTTATTCCGCTTCCTGGAGCACTGTTCTATGATGTTAGTATTCAGCAAGGATATTCACCGCCCACCAGCACGACCGACTGGGGAACGTATGATCTGGTATTTGCCGAGCCAATAGGCTATGTGCTGACGAGAAAAATATCCAGGAAAAGCACCCACTTCAGGGATTACTATTTTCGATGGTTTCTGAAGCTAAAGATTCGGCGGAAAGATGCCGGTCTTGTGCAAAGAATTGCCATGCTCATCATTTCCTTGAGGCTGCGGCTTGCCAGCACGGCGCTTCCATTTGAAATTTGGGCGGCAGGATTCAAGAACAGATTAAATCTTCGAAGAATATGAACAAACCGGATGCCGCGAAACTGAAGACTCACGATCAGATAGAGACTTTTCTGTCGGAACTGGATGTGCGTCGTTATAAACCCGGGGACGAATTCCAGTTGAATGAGTTGTTCAACAAGACATTTCAGGAAGCGCGTTCCCTCGAGTGCTGGCGCTGGAAGTTCGCCGACACGTCCTGGCTGCGCGAGAAAGTCATTGTTGTCAAAGAAATCGACGGAAAAATTGTGGGACAGTGGGCGAACACGGTGTCCAGATTCAAAGTCGGAGACGAGATCTGCCTCTTCACGCAGCCCGTGGACAACTGTGTCGACCCCGATTATTGGGGCAAAGGGATAATCACGTCCGTGTACCAAGGTGCATTTGCGCGCTATCGGGAACTGAATTTGCCGGTTGGGCTCGGATTCCCCAACGAGAGGTATTATCCGATCATAAAAGCCGCTATTGGGGGCGAGGATTTACTTGGGCTGCCCGTCCTGTTTTGCAGAACGAATTGGAGGTTGGCGGTTCAAGAACGGACAAAATGTACTTTTTTGTCGAATCTCGCTTCCTCGATATCGGGATTCCTTATGCGGCTGAGGCTTACTTTCAAGAGCCCGATTCGCAAGAAGAACATTCGGGTTGAGGAAGTCGAAGGTTTCGATGAGGAATTCGACGTTTTGTGGCAATCGCTTGCGCCGACGCTGGCCATTTGCGGAGTACGCGACAAGGAGTATCTGGAGTGGAGATACTTACAGAACCCGATGGCGAAGTTCCACATTTTGAAGTGTTCGGATGAGCAGATGATGCTCGGTTATGCCGTGCTTGCTCTTGAGGAGACTCAGGAGGGGCATCGAATCGGTTATATCATGGATTTCTTCTGTTACGAGTCGGAGCGAGTCATGGGGGCTCTCCTGAAGAGCGCGCTCGGATTTTTTGTGCGGCGAAAGACGGACTACGTGAAGTGCGCCATGCTCGAGCATTCTCCTCAGCGCAAGACTCTGGAACGGTACGGGTTCTTTTCGAGGGACGAGAGCAAGCCGCTCGTTTACCAGGAGATCGATCCGGAGTTTCCGCATTTTGCTTTCATGCGGAATCAGAAGAATTGGTTTCTCACGCTGGGTGATACCGACTTCATGGGCTGAAGATGGGTTTTTATGGAAGATACCGCTACAAAGCAAGTACGGATCGCGCCCCGAGCCATCAGGAATCTGCTGGCGGTACAAGCGGGCGGAATCATCTCGCGGCTGGCGTTTGTCGCCTTCAATATCATTGCGGTCAGGATGCTCGGCAAGGAGAAGTTCGGGCTCTGGTCCTTGATTTTTGTTCTTCTGGGCATTGGATATGCCATCGTAGATTTCGGGCTTGATCCGCTTACGATCCGGGACATTGCGCGCAACCGATCGAACCTAAAGGAGTATTTGAGCACTCTCTTCGGCATCAAGTTATGCCTGAGTCTTCTGGCCCTGCCGGTTCTCTTTATTGCTTCGCATATTCTTTCCGATTCTCCAGAGAGCTACAAACTGATCCTGCTGGCGGCGCCGCTGCTGATGTTTACGGCGCTGGAAGGCCCGTTTGCCTCCGCGCTGCGGGCATTGGAACGCATGCATCTGACCTCGCTGGTTGATACGGCGTACACCTGTTTGCAGGTAGCGTCCGGCATCTGCCTGCTTTTCCTCGGGTTCAAGATCGGCGCGCTCCTGGGAGCCTACATTTTCTGGGCGTTCTGGCGATGGCTCACCTATTATCTGATTATTCGGAAAGACGTCGGGCTTATCCGCCCGGGACTGGACAAGAGCATTGCGAAGTATCTTTTGAGCAACTCCTATATTTTCGCGATTTTAGGGGTCCTCGCCTTTATTCATTTCCGGGTTGACACTCTCATGCTGGCCCGAATGAAGTCATACGAAGTGGTGGGGATTTATGCCGCCCCGTACAAACTGCTCGAGCCGATCATGTTTGCGTCGATAAGCATCAATATGGTCTTAATGCCGACAGTTTCCTCGATGCTGGTAACTTCGAAGGAATCGTTGCGGCGGGTTATCGAGAGCATTGTGCGCATTCTTGCTGCGATCTCTTTTCCGGTGTTGCTGCTGATGGGGTACTATGCGAGAGACATCGTTCTTCTGGTATTTGGAGAGGCGTATGCGCCATCCAGTTCGATTTTAAGGATTTTCTGCGTCATCTGCGCGCTGGCGTTCGCGTTCACTCCATTTCGTGTTCTCATCCTGAACTCCACGTATACCAAGAAGTTCGGGGTTTTCTTGCTTTTCAATACGGCCCTTAATATTTCGCTGAACCTGATCCTGATTCCGAAGTACAGCTTCGTTGGCGCGGGCATTGCCACCTTTATCACCTTTGGGATTGATTCCGTGGTCCGATACCTTTTTGCCACGCGTATTTTTGACGGCCGCCGGCCCGATATTCATGTTGCACTCATAAAGTTGATTGTTGCAGTCGGATTGATGTGGCTAACGCTTACGGTGACCGGTTTTGCCCCTCTTGTGCTCCAAGTGCTTTTGGCGGTGCTGGTGTATGTATCGGCATTTTTCTTGCTCTCCTCGATCAAGAAGTCCGAAATCACCTTTCTGCTCACGGCCAGAAGGGAGACGTAGCGGCGAAAAAGCGGAAAATATGGAGAGAATCCACGGAAAGCAGTTGAAGGACTTCATCAACACGTTCTTCAGGCCGGAGAATCTGATGTATGCGCCGAAGTGGGTGGAGTGTCCGCCGGGCCGGCGCGTGCTCGTTTTGTCGCCTCATTTTGACGATGAGACGCTTTCGTGCGGAGGGACGCTCGCCAAGCATGCGGCCGACGGGGCCTCGGTTACGGTCGTATTCATGACCGACGGCAAGGCGGGCGATTATCTGAATCCTGACAAAGAAGCCGTAATGAACATTCGGAAGGCCGAGGCGCGCGCGGCCTGCGATTTGCTGGGGATACGGAAGCTGGTAATGCTTGACGAGCCGGAGACGGAGCTCAAGTCGCATCCGGCGCTCATACGGAGGCTGACGGTTCTTTTTCGCGAGGAAAGGCCGGACGTGGTCTATCTGCCGACGTTTCTCGATAATCACATCGACCATCTGAACGTGAATCGTGTTTTTGCCGATCTGCTCGCAAGTTTGGGTGAAGTCGACTTTACGGTCAATGCTTACGAGGGATGGACTGCCATCGTTCCAAACCTATTGGTTGATATAACGGATGTCATCGATCTCAAGCGCTCGGCAATCCGAAAATATGCGAGCCAGTTGAAATATGTGGACTACGAGAAGGGTTCCGTCGGATTGAACGCCTTTCGAGGGGCGGGCTACGTGGGCCGCGAGAGATATGCAGAAGGCTTCCTCTCGCTGACCGCAAAGCAGTATATGGCTCTTTTCCAGAGTTGTTCGATGAAAGACGTCAAGTATCTGGATAAGCGCCTGAAACGCAGGTTGGCAAGCATAAAAAACACTCTGCTGTCGAGACGAATCGAGAGCAAGGGCTGAGGAAATATTTCGTATCATGCATACAATCGAACACGCTCAGAATTATGCGGGCACAAACGCTTTGCGGAATGATGCGAATAATACCGTATCGATGTTCGGGATACCTCTCATGAAGCTGCGCCTGGAGGACCTGCTAAACATAGTCTCCGACTGCCTGGATTCGCAGAAGCGGCTTACCATAAATTATGGAAACGTCAGAACGATGAATCTGGTGTATGAAGATGAGATTTTGAAGATGGCGATGCAGAAGGCCGATGTCATCTACGTCGATGGAGCCGGCCTTCTGTTTGGAGCTCGTTTGTTGGGCAAGAGTCTCCCGTGCCGCATGACCGGAGCGGACTGGATTTATGATTTGTGCGAGCTGGCTCGGCGCAAACGGTATTCGCTTTTTCTTCTTGGCGGTCATGAAGGAGTAGCGCAGGAGGCGGGGCGAGTATTGCAGGAGCGATTTCCGGGTCTCGATGTTGTGGGAACCCATCACGGCTATTTTAATCGAAAGGATTCGCGGCCGGTCGTTCATATGATCAATCAATCCCGTCCGCACATCCTGCTCGTGGGCATGGGTTCTCCGATCCAGGAAAAGTGGATTTTCAAGTACCGCGGCATGCTCGATGTCAGCATTTGCTGGGCTGTCGGAGGTCTCTTCAATTTCGTGACGGGCCGAGAGAGACGCGCCCCGGCATGGATGAACGATCATAGCCTGGAATGGCTGTTCCGGCTAGTGCAGGACCCAAAACGGTTGTGGAAGCGATATGTGGTTGGAAATCCCGTTTTCATTCTCCGTGTGGTAAAACAATTAATGCATGAAAAGCTGCTTCATTCAGAAGCCGCTGTGGATGGAGAATAGATGATGAAAGTCTGTATCGCTTATCCATCATTCGAGAATAACAGCTATTCTCCGATGTGGACTCAGAACCGTCAATTTCAATGGTTCCACTTCCCCTCGTATATTTTTCCCTTGGTTCCCGCCTCTGCGGCTACATTGCTGAAGGAGAACGGGTTCGAGGCATTCTGGATGGATTGTATTGCCGAGGGTATTGAATTTTCGGACTTCCTGCGGTTTATTGAGCGGGAGCGGCCGGACCTGGTTGCGATCGAGACGAAAACCCCGATAATGAGGCGGCTCTGGGCAATTGCAGGTCGGATAAAAGAGGTTGAGCCGCGAACGCGAATCGTTTTCTTCGGGGATCATATAACGGCCAGGCCGATGGAATCATTTTTAAACTCGAAGATCGATTACGCGGTAACAGGCGGCGACTATGACGTTTCGCTGCTGAAGCTGGCGCGTTTTCTGCGGGACAAATCGGAGCTTCCGGCCGGCATCTATTATCGTGACGGCGATACGATCCGCGATACCGGCCGCTTTTCACTGGATACTGATCTCGACAGTCTTCCGCTCATCGACAGAAAGCTCACGAAGGCCCACCTGTACTTTGAGAAATGGAAGAAGAGGGACCCTTTCTTCTATACGATGGTAGGCCGGGACTGCATGTGGAATTGCAAGTTTTGTTCTTGGAAGACTTTATACCCCAAATTCCGCGCGAGGAAACCGGAGAGCCTGCTGGATGAGATCGGTTTTCTGATTGAGGAATATGGGGTCCGGGAAATTTTTGATGATACCGGCACGTTTCCCTCGGGTGCATGGCTCGAAACGTTCTGCAAAGGAATGATCGAACGGGGATACAACAAGAAAATCCTCTTCTCGAGCAACTTCCGGTTCGATCTGCTTCGCAAGAGCGACGCGAATCTCATGAAGAAGGCCGGCTACCGGAAAGTGAAGTGCGGGCTTGAATCAGCGAGTCAGAAGACGCTGGACATGCTGAACAAGAATCTGAGGGTTGAGGATATCACGGCGGGCTGTCGCGCGGCGAGCGAAGCCGGAATCGACGTACAGTTGACGATCATGGTTGGCTATCCGTGGGAGACGCGCGAGGATGCGCAGCGCACGTGCGATCTGGCCGACAACCTCATGTCGAAGGGATACGCCGAGATGCTGCAATCGACCATTGTTATTCCCTATCCCGGCACGGGACTATACGATATGGCCGTCGAGAACGATTGGTTTCTGATCGACCCGCTCGATTACGACCGCTACGGAATGATGGAACCCATTTTGAAGACGCCCGACATGGAGCCGGCGGAAGTTTCCGAGATGTGCCGGGCGGTGTACAAGAGGTTCTTTAACGCCCGGTTCGTGTTGCGCCAGTTGTCCCGCATCCGCTCGTGGGAAGACGCGAATTATGTCGCAAAGGGGGCGAAGGCGGTCCTCGGCCACATTCTGGATTTCAAACGTTGACGAGCGACCGGCTAATGCCATTCATTTAAGCACCTCGAAAGAGGATGTATGAAATGCGACACAAACAACATCGCGGTCTAGAATCCCCCTTAGTCCCCCTTTTCCAAAGGGGGAAATTCAAGGGAGCGGCAGAATGCAATTCGTACAAAAAGCAGTCGGCCTCGCCTTAAGTGAATGGCATTAGGCAGGCGCCTGGAGAAACAAGTGGATCAGAGAAAGAAAAAAGTTGTTGTAATCGGCGTAGACGGGGCCACTTTTGACATTATATCGCCGATGATCAAGAAGGGGCGCCTGAAGAATTTCGCGCGCCTTCTGAAAGAATCGGCGCACGGCACACTGGTGTCGACGATTCCTCCGAACAGTTCGGTCGCCTGGAGCTCCTTCATGACGGGGAAAAAGCCCGGCAAGCACGGTGTCTATTTCTTCATGGAGAAGAAGCCGAACAGCTATGCCCGCCCTGTCATCAGCGCGAAATCGATCAAGGCGAAAACCCTCTGGAACCTTTTGAGCGAGCAGGGTAAGAGAGTGATCGTGGTGAATGTGCCGGTTACGTATCCGCCGGAAAAAGTCAACGGGTTTCTGGTTGGCGGCCTGCTCACGCCCAGCCCGATGAGCGTGTTCACGCATCCACCGGAGCTGCACATGGAGCTTATCGCAGCGCTCGGGGATTATCCGATAGACACGGATGCGGTGGATGTCTTTCTGAATACCGGCGACGAAGTTTTGGCGTATCAGAGCATGGTTCACGGCACCCGCAAGGTGCACGAGGCGGCCAAGCTTCTGATGAGCAAGAATGCATGGGACTTCGCGATGGTCATGTTTTCGATCACGGATAAGGTGGCGCACGTCGCGTGGAAATACACGATTCCTGAATACCAGAAACAGTTTCCCGAGAAATGCGCAAAGTTCCGCGGCCTGATCGAAACTTCCTACGAACTCGTCGACGATCTCATTGGAGACATCATTTCCACGCTTGACGAAGACACGTCGGTCATTATCATGTCCGACCACGGGTTCGGCCCGATCCACGAAAAATTTTATGTGAACAGATGGCTTCGGGACGAGGGCTTGCTGGTGTTGAAGAAGGGCGGCTCGTTCAGGCTCAGTCCACTGAGAGCGCTTCGCAATTTCCTTGTTGGACCGCTCATGAGGAAGATTCTTGGCGAGAGAATTGTTGGAATGCTCAGCCGGATCAGGGCGCGCAACCTGAAGTTTCTCAAACCGGCAAGAGACGCGACGGAAGCGCCGCCGGTCATCGATTGGACGAGGACCAGGGCGTATTCGAGCTGGACGGGCGGCGAAGAGGTGATCTACCTCAACGTGAAGGGCAGAGAGCCGGAGGGAATCGTAGCATCCGGCGAGGAATACGAGAGGCTCCGCGACGAGATAATCCGGAAGCTCCAGAACCTGAGGGACCACGACGGCGAGCGCGTGGTTGAAAAAGCCTACCGCCGCGAGGAGATTTACGCCGGCCCGTGCATGGAGCTTGCGCCCGATATCCAATTTGTCACCCGCGCGACGGCGATACTTCCGCGAGGCGAGTTGTTCGGCAAACCGATTTTTGAGAAACCGGCCGATTTCAGCCCCGCTATTCACCGTATGAACGGCATCTTTTTCATGAGGGATCGCAACGCGAAGAAGGGGGCCGGAATTCAGGATGCGCATATAGAGGACATGGCTCCCACAATAATGCATTTGCTGGGCCTTCCCGTGCCGGAAGACATGGATGGCAAGGTTATTGCCGAGGCTTTCCAAAACGATTTCCTTTCCGACCATCCGATAATTTTCAAGCCGGTGAGGGTCGAGGAGGGAGACCACGTGTTTGCGGCCGAAAGCGAGCCGGGCGACGGCACGCCGGCTGAGGAAGAAGCCGATATACGGCGACGTTTAAAGGGCCTGGGATATATCGATTAGACGTTGAAAAATTCCGTCCTCAAAAAATGAAAGTATTAATGTTTCATGACGATTCCAATGTGCTTGGAGGGGCTGAGCAGTATCGACGAGAACTTGCCTGCAGGCTGGAGGCTTTGGGACACGAAGTCTTCACGGTCGCCTGCCAGGACAAGGCGGTTGCCGCTCTGGACCGGGGCGCCCGGATTCTCAGGAGTGCCGGCGATCTTGAGAGGACGGGACGATTCAAACGAGTCTATTTTCATCCCGGGCTGATTTCAGAATTCCGGGCGCTGTTGAGCGAGGCAAAGCCTGACCTCGTGCATCTGCATAATAACCTCCTTTTTCCTTTATCCATCATTTCCGCAATTCCTCTGGCTCTGCCGCTGGTTCAGACGATTCATGACTGCCGCATCGTCTGCCCCAACGGAAGCGGCATCGATGTTACGGGAGAAGTATGTTTGCTGGGTCATGGGATGCACTGCCTGAGGATCGGGTGCCTCGGCAGGCGGAGCTTCTGGTTTCGTCTGCCGGCGCGAAAGGCGCTCGAGTTTCTTTTGCGAAGGCGGTTCGACCGGGTGATAGTGCCGAGCAAGGCGCTTGGTGAAATCTTTTCTCATCTTGGGATCGCAACGGAGCACGTACCCAATTTCGTGAGCCGGCTTGACGTTGAAGCAAGCCCCGTCCCGGACGGCGCCCCAAAAATTCTTTTCATCGGAAGCCTGTTTCCGGGAAAAGGAGTGCATGTGCTTCTGAGGGCGTTGCGGGAGGTGCTCAAGGATGTGCCGGAGCTGACTGCAGATATCGTCGGCAGCGGGCCCGCCGAAGAAGAGTTGCTCAAGCTGTCGAAGGAATTGGGGCTTCAGGAATGCGTGCGGTTTACCGGAGGAGTGCCGCCCGAGCGTCTGAAGCAATATTATACCCGCGCTACTGTGCTTGTTCTGCCCGCAACGATCCTCGAAAACTGCCCGCTTGTGCTTCTGGAAGCGATGGCGGCAGGACGACCGGTTATTGGCAGCCGCGTCGGAGGAATACCCGAAATAATAGTGGACGGAGAAACCGGCCTCCTTTTTGAGCCGAATAATTCGACCGACCTGGCGGACAAGCTCAGAATTGTGCTGCAAAATAGGCAGCGGGCAAACGAGATGGGGATCAAGGGAAGACAGCGGGCGGAGCAAGAATATACGGCCGAAGCCCATATGAAGCGAATCCTGGGCATATACACGCAGGTGTTGACCAAGAGGAGCGCATCGAATAACTGAGATGAAGATCGCGCTTGATGTTTTGAGGGCCTGCTCACCGGGCGCCGGCAAAGCCGGCTATTACTGGTACATATACTACATTGTCTCGAATCTCTTGAAGGCGGATTCGAAGAATGAATACGTGCTGTTCGCGAACTTCATCAAGGGAAAACATCTCGAAACGACGAGGGAATTCTTTTCTTTATTTCCGGACGCCTCCTTCAGAGAACGGATAAGCCGCATTCCCCCGCAGGTGTGGAGGAGTCTGGGATTGCCGATAGAACTGGCGGTCGGGCCGGTTGACGTTTTTCATGGAATGGTTGATTACGTTCCCCCCACTCGTTCAGCGAAACGGATTGTGACTCTTCACGACCTCGCCTACCGGCGGATTCCGCATTTGCTGAAGAAGGAATGGATACAAGCGAATGAGAAGATAACTACGGCGTCTACGAAGAGGGCGCATCACATCATTGCAGTTTCCGAATTCACGAAGCGGGAGGCTTCAGCCCATTTGAATCTGCCGCCTGACAAGATAACGGTCATACATCACGGGGTCGATCCATTATATCGACAACTGGATAACGAAGAGCTGATTGCCAAAGCCCTCGCTTCTTATTCTGTGAAGAAACCGTATTTGCTTTACATCGGCACCTTTTGGCCGCACAAGAACATCGACCGCCTGATCGAGGCGTATTATCGGCTAAGGAAGCAGGAATCGATTCCTCACCAGTTGGTGCTGGTCGGCGCGAAAGGATGGCGCTTCGAGGGCACGTTCAACAGGATTCATGAACTCGGTTTGGAAAAGGTAATAACTTGTACGGGACCCGTTCCGCAAGAGGATATGCCGCTCCTGTATGCCGGGGCGGACGCGTTTGTTTTTCCGTCGCTGCATGAGGGGTTCGGCATGCCGGTACTCGAGGCGATGGCGTCGGGGGTTCCGGTGTTGACGTCGAACGTTTGTTCACTCCCGGAGATTGCAGACGGGGCGGCGCTTCTTGTTGATCCCACCGAAGTCGAGCAGATAGCGGAAGGCATCTTCAAGATCATCAGCGACCGTTCCTTTGCAGACCGGCTCAGAGAGTCGGGCAAGAAGCGGGCTGCGGAATTTACGTGGGAAAAGGCCGCGATGGCAACATTGGGCGTTTATCAGAAAGTTTGCTCTTCGGCGTGACCTGCCGGCTCCACGCCGCGGTAGGATACATGAGAATCATTTTAGATGTGACAAGAAACTGCCTGGACGGGACGGAGAAAGCAGGCGTCTACTGGTACATTTACCATCTCGCCCTGCGGCTGTTGTCGCTGGGGGACGGGCACGACTTCGTGCTGTTCGCGAATTTTCTGAAGGGCCGCCATCTTGCTGAATGCCGGAAATTCCTTTCGCAATTCAACGGCGCCCGAATGGAGACAAAAATCAGCCGGATTCCGCCGCAGGTGTTTCGCGATTGGCTGGTTCCCATCGAGCTTGCTGCCGGTAAATTCGATATTTTTCACGGACTGGACGACCTTGTGCCCCGGGTGTCTCGAGGCAAGAGTGTGGTGACCATCCACGACATGGCTTATATGCGTACTCCCGATTCCCTGAGACCGGAATGGGTGGAATTCAAGAAAAGGCACACGACGCGATCGGCCCGCCAGGCCGACAAAATCGTTACGGTATCTGAATTTTCCAAGAAAGACATCTGCACGTACCTGGAGGTAGCCGAAGAAAAAGTTGCAGTCATCTACCACGGGATTTCTCCCATATACCGGATGCTTGAAGACAGGGATGCCGTAGCGAGAACGCTGCAGAAACATGGCATTGAAGGGCCGTATATCCTTTTTGTCGGGACGTTCCAACCGAATAAGAACGTGGAGAGGTTAATAGAAATTTTCGGTTCCATCAAGCGGGACCACCGGATTCCTCACCGCCTGGTTCTTGTCGGAGCGCGTGGATGGTTCTTCAACACGATATTCAGGAAGATCGCGCAATTGAATCTCGAGGAAAGCATTAAATGCATGGGATATATTCCCCAGGAAGACATGCCTTCCTTCTATAACGGCGCTGATTTGTTTGTGCTTCCTTCGTTGCTCGAGGGCTTCGGGATACCGGTGATTGAGGCCATGGCGTGCGGGATCCCCGTCGTCACCTCCAATGCCTGTTCGCTGCCCGAAATTGTTGGAGATGCCGGCCTTCTTTTCGAGCCCACCAACCGGGAGGAAATGAAAAAAGCGCTGCTTGCCGTGCTCTCGGACAATGCTCTTTCGCAAGCGCTCAGAGAGCGCTCTCTTAAACGCGCTCACGAATTTTCCTGGGAGACGGCTGCAACCAAAACAATGGAAGTTTATAAGACGGTTGTGAACGGATGAAAGAGGCTTCTCAAAAAGACACGCGGCCGTTGAACGCAACGGTCGTTGTTCCGGTTCCCAGGGAAGGCCATTATCATTATACGACCCAGTTGTGTAATGCGCTGGTTAAAGACAGAGGCATTGGCAAACTCATCCTGACTCTCATTTTCACCACCAAGGAAGCGGGAGAAAAGGAATTCGATCTGCTGGCGCCGGAGGTGGAGATTTTCATTTTGTCTCCGTACAACAGAAACAGGATTATTCGGCTGCTCATCACTCTGCTGAACTTTGCGCGATATGTTTTTGTGCTCAAGAGAAACAAGATACGAACCGCTCATATTCACAGCACGACCGAACATTGGTATTTGGACCTTTTCCTTCATTTTTTGTTCAAACTCCTGCAAATAAAGATCGTCAGAACGGTCCATGAAGTGAACCGTGAAAGAATCGCCTCGATATCGCCGATGGAGAGAAGATCGGCGGATTTTCTGCTCCGGAAAAGCGACGCCGTTATCGTGCATAACGAACGGACGGCCCGGCTGCTTGAAGAGGAGCGTGCGATTCCCCGTTCAAGGATGGAGGTAATTCCCCACGGCAATTATCTCTTGTTCACTACTTTTTCGAAGAACACAGCCGCCGAAGCTCATCCCGGCAACGAGCATCCTACGATTCTTTTCTTCGGCTTCAAGCGCCATAAGGGGCTGGAATTATTCATTGAAGCGTGCAAGGAAATGCAAATTGAAGGACATCATTTTAATACGGTCATCGCAGGGGTGGTGAATCCAGGCGATGAGGACCTTATCGAAAGGGCCAAGGGATTTGAGTCGGCGCGGTTGCTGCCGGGCTACATATCGAACGAAGAGATCTGGAAGATTTTTCAAGACGTCGATGTTGTGATACTCCCCTATCTTTCCGGAACGACTTCCGGCGCTTTGCACCTGGCGTATGCATTCGGGAAGGCCACGCTCATTTCGGATTTGCCGTGTTTTCTTGATGTCGCGCTTCCCGAGCAAACGTCGCTCGTTGTAAAGACGGGCGATAAGAAAGCACTGAAAGAAGGGATGATTCGGCTTTTGCAGGATGACCAGTTGAGGGGCGAGCTGGCGCGAAAGGGACTCGAGCGGGAGTCGTCATCCGAGTTTGCCTGGCCGGAGATCGCGCGAAAAACGATTGATCTATTTGCCGGATTGTGCACGCGCGTGCCTGGAAACGAGTGAGCGCATCCAATGCGGGGAAGAAACTGGAAAATAGCCGTTTTCCATAATATCGCCTCCGGCGGGAGCAAGCGGTCGATCTACGAGTTTTGCAGCCGCTTGAGAAAACGGGGAGCGGAGATAGACGTTTATAGCTTTGAAGAAAGCCAGGAATTCCTGCCGTTGTCAAAAGTGGCAAACAACGTCTTCACCTTCCGATTCAACCTCTGGTTTCCTCTAGGCGAGCAGGCTCTGCTTTTTTCTCCGCTGGCGCTTGTGGAACTTGCGCGGCTTCGTGCGGCGACGAAAAGAGTCGCGCGCCAGATTGATGCGGGAGGCTACGACCTCGTGCTCATCCATAATTGCAAGTACACGCAGTGTCCTTTTCTGGCCCGTTTTCTGAAAACCCCCTCCATTTACTATTGTCACGAACTTTACCGGTTTATCAATGAGCCGCATCCGCGCTACTCGGGCATCAGGGAGAAGATGCGCGCGTTTCTTCTTGCTTTGCTTTCGCCTTACCACGGCATTCTCAGAATGCTCGAGAGGAACAACATGCGCAGTGCCGGCCTGATCCTGACCAATTCGTGCTTCACTCAAAAAACGATACGCGAGAAATACGGGCTCGATTCAGAGGTTCTTTATCAGGGAGTCTCCGGGAACGGTTCTCGGGACGAGGTTGCGACGCGGCGGAATTATGTGTTGTGCGTCGGCCAATTGAATCGCTGGAAAGCGCAGGATTTTCTTATTCAGGCGCTTGCCGAGATAGAAGCGGGTAAACGGCCCGAGTTGGTCATTATCTTCAACAAAGTTTCGGGGTCGTATCAGAGCTATGTGCGGAAGCTTGCCGACCGGCTGGGGGTGAAAGTCACCTTCGCCGGCAACGTTTCCGAGGAGCAACTGCACAGGTATTATGAGGAGGCGAAGGCTTTTGTGTACGCGCCGATTCGCGAGCCGTTCGGCTTCACTCCGCTCGAAGCAGCCCTTCGCAAAATTCCGGTTGTCGCGGTCGGTGAAGGCGGCGTTCGCGAGACCGTTGTCGATGGAGTGACCGGACGCCTTGCGCCTCGCGAGCCGAAAGCGTTCGCGGCAGTTGTCAGCGAGTTTCTGGATCCGTCCGATGCGGCGAATCTGATGGTCGAGAAAGCGTATCGGACGGTGAAAGAGAAGTGGGATTGGGAGCGCACAATTGATGAGTTTGAGAAGATAGTGGACGATTTTCTGAGCGCGAAACCAGCCGGCGCTGCTGAAATGGAATAGCATGCGAATAGGAATCGATTGCAGATATTTATACGATTATTTTACCGGCGTCGGGCGATACACGCATAATCTTGCGAACCGGATCTCCGAGTTCGACGGCGAGAACGAGTATGTTCTTTTCAAGAATCCGGCGGTGGATAGGATCGTTGACAAGCCCAACTTTTTCGAGGTGCCGGTAAAGTCGCGCCCGGTATCTTTCGGCACGTGGCTCAATTTGTCGCTCATCGTGCAGCGGCACAGGCTGGATATCTTTCATTCTCTCTTCCCGGTAGCGCCGCTGTTTCCCGCTTGCAAGACGGTCGTGACGGTGCATGACCTGCAGGCGGTTACCGATCCGCACTTTTCATCGAATCGGAATGTAGTGCTCCAGAAAGGAGCGGAGTATTTTTACCGGATGAGCTACCCCCTCAGCATGAATCGAGCGGACAAGATCATCGCCGTTTCGGGAGCAACCAAGCGGGATATCGTTGAAATGTACGGTATTGACGAGTCCAAGATCGTTGTCGTCCACGAAGCGATCGGCGACCGGTTTTATCAGAGGCCGGACACGCGGCGGCTCGACGAGGTAAGGCTCAAATACAAACTGCCGGAAAAGTTCATGCTGTATCTGGGAAACACTCGTCCTCACAAGAACGTCAAGGGGCTGCTCGAGAGCTTTGCAAGATTCGTATTTCTGAAAGAGTTTCCAACAGCGCCGGTGCTTGTGATCGCAGGGGTGAAGGAGCGCTTTTTTCCTCAGTTGCTTCCGTTGCTGGAGCAACTCCGGATTGAGGACCGGGTAATATTCCTCGATTACATACCCGACGAGGACCTTCCATGCCTGCTTGCAATGGCGCGCGTTTTCGCATTCCTCACAACAAAGGAGGGGTTCGGGCTTCCACCCCTTGAGGCGATGGCAAGCGGCGTGCCGGTGATCGCTTCCACGGACGCGGCCCTTCCGGAGGTGTTAGGCGAGGCGGCGGTCTTATGCAATCCGCATGATCCCCGGGAATGCGCGCAGGGCATGCTTCGGCTCTGGGAAGACGAACAGTTGCGCTCGAGTTTAATACAGAAGGGCCTCGAAAGGCCGAAATTTTTTTCATGGGAGAAAGCGGCCAGGCAGACTCTGGCCGTTTACAAAGAACTGGGAAAGCGTTAAGATTGGTCGTTTTGTACGAACGAGCGCAGGCGGACCAGTCGATGCAGGATGGGAATGCAATGCAGAATCAGGTGAAACTCATCAGTTCGAGATTAGGAGTAATGACGGCGGTAATTCTGGCGATGGTGCTGCTGATGGAGTACGCCGCTCAGATAAGCATGGATGTTTTTTCATTCAGGCAGGCTTTGTTGGCTCTTCTCTTGTATGCGACGTTGTTATACGTTGTCGATACAGTCGTGTTCGCAAGCTGGTGCGTTATTCGGCGGGAGGAACTTCCGGAATTATATGTTTCACTCGTTATTCCGTTTTCGGTGCTCGTAATCGGAGGAAATTACATCAACAAGCGTCTAATTCCCTGGCGTTTAACGGAGCCGCCTTCAATAGCGCTGAATCTCATTTTCGCGGCGGCATGTTGTCTGCTCGGATATATGATTTTTCGCTCTGTCCGGCGCGGCAAATTGCAGGCGATTGGGGCAACGAAAGGGGCCGCTCTGTCGGTCTTTTTTTTCGGCCTTCGAGGCGCCGCCGTTATTGTGGTTTTACTGGCTCTGCTTTTCTCCGGCGAGAAAACGGTCTCATCGAAAGGAGAGCGGCATGGGAAGCCGCTTAATGTTTTTGTTCTTCTCATCGATACGCTCAGGCCGGACCATTTGACGTGTTATGGATATGAGCGGCCGACGAGTCCCAACATATGCGCTCTGGCATCTGATGGAACGCTTTTTCGAAATGCATACGCTCACGCGAATTGGACCGTGACATCGGTCGCAACCCTGCTGACGGGGGTGCACCCGGCGGTTCATCAGGTGTTTGGGACCGAGAACCGGCTGCCGCAGCAGGCGGAGACCGTGGCCGAGATTCTGAAGGAAAATGGATGGAAAACGGGTTTTTTCACGGGGCTACAGGTAATCGGCTCTGAAATCGGGTTTTGCCAGGGCGCCGATAAGGTGTACCCGCCTCCGCTGACGGAGCCTGGCTGGTTTATCGGGGGCAATACCGCATTCGAGCAGGCATGGCGACGCCTGTTGCCATTGACAAAAGGGGTAACGCGCAGTTCCTATACCGCCGGAGAATTGGTCGGCTCAGCGCTTGGCTGGTTTGAGCAGATCGATTCCGAGCCGATTTTTGCATACCTTCACTTTAATGAACCTCACTGGCCGTATACTCCGCCGGCTCCGTACAATTCTCTTTTTTCCGAAAAGCCTCTGGAGGGCCGCACCGACATAAAAGAGGCGCAGCAGACGGTTGAGATGCTTCGCGACAGCATCGATCTTTACGATGGCGAGATTGTTCATGTCGACGCCGAAATCGGCAAGTTCTTTGATTCACTGAAAAAAGGGGACCTGTACGACGACTCGTTGATAATCCTCCTGGCGGATCACGGCGAAGAGTTCCACGAGCACGGCGGCTGGGGACACGGCAGGACGATGTATGAGGAAACGATCCACGTGCCGCTCATAATCAAACCGCCGGCCGGCGCTGCCCGTGTAAAGGAGACCGAGCATCTATGCGGGTTGATCGATGTACTGCCGACGATCCTGGATTATGCGGGGATTCAAACGACCGGGACGGCCGGAAGGTCTTTACGACCTGCGATCGAAGGAAGACCGATCGAGCCGGTTGGGATTATTTCATCCGCCTCCGATTCGTCAACAACATATCCTTACCTCAATGCTCTTCGGACGCCGGAATACACGCTCATCGGGGATATGAGAGACTCCGCGCCGGCGGTCGAGTTATACCTGCGGGAAGCGGACCGGAACGAGACTGAGAATGTGGCGGTCGAAAAGCCGGATGAGGCTAAACGCCTGCAGGAAGAACTGAATGTAAATCTAAGCGATGCCATCTCGAATTCCTTCGAGAAGGATATCTATGATGTGTCCGAGGAGCGCATGCGCGTGCTGAAGGACCTCGGGTACTTGCAGTAGTTTCCGAAAGGCCGCCGGGCAACCGCGGACCATTTTTTACTGTATTGATAACGGTTGTTGGCAGAGCGTCAGATGAGCCCGCGTGTCTTTCGTGACAAGATTATCAAACTGTCTTTTCGTAAGAAGGGGCGGTGTCTTAGCGGGAATCCTTTCGAATTCTCAATCGACGACCATTGGCGGCCGAGGTTAGCGATATGGATCGAAAAAAATTTCTTTTCGATGTGAAGGTGCAAAATGTCAGGCACGGTCTCCTGGCGGCGTTTATCCTGCTGGTGATCCTTTTCGTAGAATATTTCGTCAAGATTGCGGCAGGCGCTTTCAGCTTGAAGCAGGCGCTGTTCGCGATTGCGCTATATGGCGTGCTCTTATTCAGTCTCGATACAATTGTGCTTATCTTTTGGGCTTTCATCAGGTGGTCGCTCAGATTGACATACGGATATTTCTCATTGCTTCTTTGCTTCTCGGTATTTGTCGTCGCAGGCAGTCACATGAACAAGCACCTGCTCGCCGGCAATTTTTTTTCTCCTCGTTCAGTGGCTATTACCGCGGCATTCGGAATGGGATGCCTGGCTTTGGGCCTCGCTCTATTTCTGCTTTTAAGAAACAGGAGCGGGACAAACCGCCGAGAAAGAGTGGGGGTGCTTTCGCCCCTCTTCGGGATTTTGCGAATCGCCGCTTTTATTGGTTTGGTTGGCGTGGCGATACCGTGGCCCCGCCATTCTTCGGTTGTGGCGACGAGGGGGCCCGAAAACCCGATACATATTTTTATTATTGTTCTTGATGCTTTGCGGCCGGATCATCTGTCATGCTACGGCTATGTCAGAGACACGAGCCCTAATATAGACCAGCTTTTACCCGAAGCGACATTATTTCGAAACGCGTACTGCGCTGCCAACTGGACAGTCGCCTCCGTTTCCAGCATATTCACCGGACTTCCTCCGGCGATGCATCAGGTATTTGAGAAGGATAACCGGCTGCCGGAATCCGCTGAGACTATCGCTGAAATCCTCAAGAGCCGAGGCTGGAAGACGGGATTTTTCATGGGGATACGCGTTGCCGGCCATGAAGTCGGCTTTTCTCAGGGGTTCGACCTCAGCTATCCGCTAGGCGCCCCGCGCTGGTCCGTACAGGGGGAAACAGCCATCGAGCAGGCAGTGAAGCGTCTTCGGATGTATGGAGGATACGAGGCTTTCAATGCAAAGAACATCTTTCACTCGGTCACAAAGTGGCTTGAGGCCGATAGAAGAAGACCCGCGTTCGCCTATGTGCATTTGCAGGAACCGCATTGGCCGTACAATCCGCCCGCCCCGTACAACGCCCTCTTTTCCGAAGAGCCGCTTCAGGGGAAGAGGTTCGGGTCGGCCCGGGATCAGACACCAGAGGAGCTAGAGAAGAGTCTTGCTTTATACGATGGAGATATCGCGTATACCGATTTTCATGTTGGAATCTTTTTGAAGTATTTGAAAGAGATGGAATTATACGACAAATCCCTAATCATCGTTTCTGCCGATCATGGTGAGGAGTTTTATGAGCATGGAGGGTGGGGGCATGGGCAGACTCTTTATGAGGAGACTGTGCACGTGCCGCTGATAATCAAGCCGCCGGCAGCCTGTGAGCGGGTTAGGGAATCCGACATCTTATGCGGGCTGACAGACATTTTCCCGACTGTTCTGGATTATGCGGAAATAGAGCATCCCGAAGTTTATGGGAGATCATTGGCGCCGGCCATTGAGGGCAAGCCAATGGAGGTTGTTCCTGTCATCTCGTCGGCATCCGATTCCGCTTCCGCCTATCCTTACCTGAACGCGCTTCGTACACCTGAATACACGCTTATTGAAGACAACAGGGCCGGCCTGAGGATCGAACTTTATTCCCGTATCACAGACCCGAAGGAGGGGAAGGATATCGCGGATGGGAAACTGGATATAGCCCAGATGTTGCATGCCGAGTTGAAGGGCCACGTGGAGGCGCAGCTTTCACTGTCGTACCACAAAGAAATTTACGAGGTGTCCGAGGAGCGCATGCGGGCCCTGAGGGATTTGGGTTATCTGGAATAAATGATATGCTATATTCAGCGTCGGCGCTGTGCTAATCTCAGTTTTCCGGAAGCGAGCCTTTGGGGGATTTAAATTAAAAAAATTTGCTAGATGTACAGATCAAAAATGGTCAACTTTCCAAGAGAAAAAATGAGAAAAATTTGAAGGAATTGTAATAATATTGTATACTTTACTTTTACGCAGGACAGAGCTTGCTAAATTATTTGTCCAATAGAAACAGAGATTAAGAGAAAGGACAGCGCGCTGTATGCCGGAAAGAGGTGGGCTGCACCTAAGGATGATTACTGGACGACACGAATGGACTCTGCTCTTGTCTTTGCTTGTCGCTTTCTTCATCATAGGGGTTATCTATTCTTTCGTGTTAGGTGATAAGCTCAGATATCCCGACGAAAGGCAGTACTGGAGGATTGCACGCAATTTAGTTTCTGAGCATTGTTTCTGTTTGGAAAGCCATAAGCCAACTGCTTACAGACCTCCGCTATATCCAATAGTACTAGCCTTGCCAGCTTATTTGTTCGGTCGGCCAGTAGCGGGCAGGATACTTAACTTCGGCTTCTTGTGCCTTACGCTTTACTACCTTTACAGGTTAGTCAAAAATGAGACGTCTCCTTTTTGGGCAATAGCGTCTGTTCTGGTCGCGATCGGTTATCCTTTGTTTTCGTATACAGCTGGAACGATATACCCTCAAACCCTTGCAATGCTCCTTTATATTTTGATAATATGGCTTACTTTCGCAAGGTCAAGCGTTAGCATGAAAAAGGCCTCTCTGATTGGTAGTCTCAGCGCTTTGCTAGTGCTTGCGGCTCCGCTTTTCCTGCCGACAGTTATTCTCTTTGGCGGGTGGATCGCATTCATCAAGAAATGGAAGATAAAAAAGCTCCTCTTTTTCTTTTTTGGTTTCGTCTTTTGCATTGGCATATGGTCAGCAAGAAATTGGGCCACGCTCGGGAGTCCTGTACCTTTTTCATCCAATGGTGGGCTGAACCTGTTGTTGGGAAATTCGGAGAATTTTGATCCGCTACTAGGTACGATGGTGGATATATCTAAATACATTAAAGAAGCCGAATTGAAAAATTTGGACGAAATTTCTCGGGACACATTTTATCGTGATAGTGCTATAGATTTTATTATGCAAAACAAACTTCTTACGATCAAAAACTACTTTTTAAAGTTTGCATATTACTTCCATTATAAAAATGAACTTGCCACATCTTCCGAAATGAGCACTTTGAAAACGAATATCATGTTATTCACTTATTGGCCATTGCTTCTCTTTTTTCTTGTACGTCTTGCTATGGCTTACCGAACGAAACTGAGTTTACTGGAATGGTTTCTCTTAGTCTCATACATTACAAGTGGAGCCTTTTCTGCTATCTTTTTTACCAGAATAAGATTCAGAATACCTTTTGATGCTTTATTGATCGCTGCTGTAGTAATAGGGGCAGCAAGGCTGATTGATGCTTGCCCAAAGGGATCCAACAACCTGCCTCGAAAAGTCTCAAATATTGAACATTAAGAAACTCAAGGGAGGGTACACATGTTCAAAATTATATCTGAGTATAAGCAAGGCGACAAAGAAAGCCGTTACAGATTAAGCATGCTGCTTGGTTTCGTCCTAGTAGTAGTATTAAGCGTTTTTTGCGCGAAGCAGAAGGGTAGAAATGCTCCCGCTGCTGACCTTTCTGATACTCCTCATACCGATGTTGCCGCTCCAGATGCATCAGGCCGCTTGGCCTCAACTGATCAAATGGAGGATAGCATAGTCGTACCCATAAATCTAAATTGGATCGAGGGGAAATTGCCCACCATATATTCCGCAAGTATTGATCTGAACGGCCATGGTTTTCCGCACGCATTTGCAGACCGACTTGTGATTGACACTTTCAATCAGGATTTTGCCTTAAATGATACATATCGATTGCATCTATACTTCCATCTGCTGGACACAGGAGTCCATAAAAAGGAAGATTACGTTGAATTGATGACGACAATAAAGAAAAGCGGAGGGAAGGTAATTCTCAACCTATTTGGCATGCCGGACAGAATTTCGAGTTGCACATCAAATTGCGATGAATGGGACATGGAAATAAAGAGGAACTCAATGCCCCCTACTAACTGGGGCGAATGGGAAAGCCTGGTTTACGAAACGATAAAGTACTATAGTATAGATAACAAATTTGATAATATTCTCTATGAAATATGGAATGAACCCGATTTAGGATATTGGCGAGGCACTGAACAGGAATATTTTCTGTTATATAAACATTCTCATTTGGCTGCAAAGAGAATACATGAGAAATATGGAATTTCTGTCAAGATCGGGGGACCCATTGTTTCGCGGTGGGATCATGATATAAATGGGAAATCGCTTCCTATTGATGGCACCGAATTAAAGGGGTGTTTAATCTATAGATTCATCAAGTTTTGTCATGACGAAAAAATCCCAATCGACTTTATCGCATGGCATCATTATGGATCAAATGTCAGCGTTGTCCAAAGATTTCAGGCCGGGCGATATACCAGGAAATGGTTGCAAGAATTCGGGTTCGATCGAAATACCCCACTGATTATGACAGAATGGAATTTGGCAATTGGAAAAAATGGAGTCGAATCTACAGTTGAAAGAGATGATGTGGTGGGCGCAAGCTATATTCCCGCTTTTTTACAGGAGATGGAAAATAGCGGACTGGATTCACATACCTTTTTTTGCATCCAGGACTACTTCTCCAAACCCTCAGAATTACATGGAAGTTTAGGAATATTGACACAATACGGCATAAAGAAACCAGCATATCATGTCTTTTCTTTACTTGAGCGGATGCAGGGAGGGGACCGGCTGAAAGTTGATATTCCGGAATATCCTCACATTGGCGCTCTCGCGGTACGCAATGGCCAAAGTTTCTTCATCATGGTGTGGAATCACCCCCCTGTCAATACGCAACTTGCGATGTTGGCATACTTGGAAGCTGAAAGAATTTCAGGGGAATATCTCCAATCCCAGAGGATTTCCCGCCAACAATTGATCGATTATATGAAGACAGGAGTGGAACCGAAGAGTTTGCGAGCAGCCGACGAACGAACTAGAAGTGTATTGGGAAATGCGAGCGTTTACTACAAGGCTCTGGAAAACAAGAAAACCGTTAAACAGCGAATCACGTTGAGTATTTCTGAACTGCTAAAGGAGAAAAACTACGAATTACGTCATTTTGTTATTGACGAAAATACCTGCAATGCATTCCAATACAAGGACACCATAAACAGAGAGATGATGGACCTTAAACTAAACTCTTTCCAGCGTTACCTTATTCAAAGAAACGTCCCACCAGATGGAGGAGAAAAAGCCATCCAAATGATCAAGAGAAAGGGATACTACAATCCGTCAGCGTGGGAACTGCCTGAAAAGGAAAAGAAGCGCTTGATGCAGTACTATTCCTCATATAAACAAACCTTCGATCCAGATGTATTCACCCAAGCTCAGGAAATCAATAGAAAGGCTGGTATCGTCCTGAAACCGACTCAAACCGTGACAATCGTAAAAGAAGACACCCTGACTCTCCCGGTTGAGCTAGAACCATATTCCGTTCACTTCATAGAAATAGGTGCGATCTAAATTATGGAACCCCAAGCTACCACCGGAAGTTTCAAATTACCTTTTGCGTGGGCTCACATATTCCTGGCATTTGCAGTGGGGCTGATGCTTTCTTTTTTGGTTTTCATTGACCCTCTTGTGTTCTCGCACCTTGATTTCTATTATGGTACCATTAACATATCAACAGTTATTCCATTTGAATTTGCGATCTTATTTTTAGTATGCCTCCTGCTTCTTTCCTGCTTGTCTTATTTCTTTTCTAGGAATTTCACGAATAATTTACTTCTTTTTCTGCTAGTTCTAACACCTTTCGTCACAGTAATCTCTGAGAATATAATAGAGATCGGATTCATCGTATTGGTTATTGCCTTTTTGGTTGTTTTTGCGAGAAGCTGTCTGGAAGGAAGGACTGAGTTCAGAGCCAGCCCCACGTTTTTATTCATCATTGGCCTCGCCGTCTTCTGGCTCAATTCTTTGATGGCACCTTGCCTAGGTGTTGGGGAAAAAATCAAAGGCCTCTTAACGGTGGCTCTCCATGTATGCTCTCGGTTAGGATTCTTTTCATTTATTGTGCTTTTTGTAAACGACTTCAATCAGGTGAGAAGGTTCCTGGACTATATGTTCATTTTTGGATTGATTTCGGGAGTGATAGGATTATTTCAGCTTGCATATTTTTTTATAACTGGATCGGAGATAACCTTTTCGACGGGAGTATTTGTCTGGCTGGAGACTCCTTTCGGATTGCTGCCCCGATCGACGGCTCTAATGATTTCGCCGAACGAACTTGGCGTCGTTACAGCCATTTCAACAGTTATTTTGTTAGGCTACCTTTTATGGGAGAAAGATTTGGGGGTCAAAAGGAAGTGCATGTATTGGCTTTGCATCATCATTCTCCTAGTCTCGCAGGGTCCACCCCTTAGTCGATCAGCTTTGATGGCTCTGGCGGTTGTCGTCTGCCTGATTAGTTTTCTGTACAAACCGTCCAAAGGAATACATGTTTTGCTGTTGTATCTCCTGATAGCAATTGCTGCCACATTGGTCGGACTGACCTCGTATATGGTCGAGAACTTTTTGGAATTGAATACCAGCTCGGCGGATTTTCGGATATATACATCGCAGATCGCTTTTCGGGCGATAAGGCATTTCCCTTTGACCGGAATCGGCTTGGGAAATTTCTCAGATTATAATAATGTATTCAATCTCATCGTCCATAACACGTTCTTGCAACCGGCTGCAGATTTCGGCCTACTGGGTGCTCTAATCTTCTGGTGTTTTTTATTTTTTATCGTGATACGGATAGGGCTATTGGCTATTCCCGCCCCAACTCCGCCTCATGGTTGCACTTACAGAATATTGTTCCTGGTCTGCTTAATATATCTGGTCGCCGCTCCATTTCAACCATTTATGTTTTTGAAACACCTTTGGTTGGTTCTTGCCGTGACTGAGGCAAGTATCCTGTTGAACAGGGAAACAGAAAAGGATTACCTAAATGACTAAATCAGATTATTCGGCAGTGGAGAAAGAATCTCTTCATTTTGGTTATATGCCTATAAAAGAGAAGGAGCCTCAACTTTTTGACTACCTTTCCATTATTTACAGAAGGAGAGGAATGATTTACGTGGTCACCATCTCCTGCATTATAGCCACCGCCGTCCTCAGCTATACGCTGCCTAAAACTTACCAGGCGACAATCTCAGCCTTTTTTACATCGCAAAATACTTCCGTCGATTTGACAGCTGGCTCGAACGGAAATTTGCCGCCTCTGCCGACTGGTCAAGAATCAGTACAGAAGGGAATTCTGGGCATACTGAAGAGTGGTACCGTTGCCGAAATAGTCGAAAGGAAGGTGGGCAAGAGAAGCCTGCGACACATCAAGTGGAATACGGACTTTGACATCAACTCGGAAAATCTGATCGAGATCGACGTGAGGGACCGGGATCCTGAAGTCGCAGCGCTTATCGCAAATGTATTTGTCGAGGCCGCCAATGAATTTTATTCGGGGATTGCGACAAATCCATTTGGTGGAATGCGCGATTATCTGGAACACGATATCGAAGAGTACACAATCAAGCTTCGCGACGCAGAAGACGGGCTCCAGCAATTCCACTCGAAGAACAATATCGCCTCACTGCAGGAGGAATTGACCATCCTGATAAATCAAAAAGCCGGCATCGAGGCGACCATCAATGATACGCTTGTCCTCATCCAGCAGAACGACAAGGAGAGAGAGAGTCTTGAAGTGCAGATGGAGCAGGAGGGCCTCCTCGTTCTGAACTCGGACATCTTGTCTTATGACAGCTTCCTGCAAACCCAGAAAGAGGATCTGGCTCGACTCGAGGGCGAGATCGCGTCCGAAAAATATCGGCTTAAGCCGGACCACCCCCGCATGATATCGCTTGAGGAGCGGCGGGTGAGCATTGAGCAGGCGATCAGCAGCCGTATCAACCAGATCATGAACAGCACAATCAAGCCGGCGGACATGCACTACGAAACTCTCCGGAAGAATTTAACGGCGAACCTGATTCAAGCGACGACACTTGCCGCAAAGCGGGACACGCTTGCACGAGTCAGGGACAGTCTCAGCGGACGGATCAATGGCTACCTCCAACTGCAGGCAGAATACGACAAGCTGCAACTGGAGATAACGACGCTGAGGGATTTCCTTCAGAACCTGAAGCAGAACCTGAACAACGCCACAGTCGAAGAACGTCATAAGACCCCCTACTTTGTTACAGTTGATGCTGCCGCACCCCCAAGTACACCAGTCTTCCCGATTTTGTGGTTGAACCTGCTGGTTGCGTGGGTCTTTGGTCTTGCGGGCGGGATATTCTTGGCATTGTTCCTCAATTATATTGACCGGGTGCGCGAAAGGAAAAATGTGATATAAGGAAAGAATGGGAAATGACCGCGTACAAAAATGTGCTTGATATGACTTATCGGATTCTAAGAAAGTCATTATCTCCAAAAGTATACGTTCTATTGCAGAAGGTTTTTGGCAGACGCAAATATTACTATTCTCCTTTTTTATATATGCAAATAGTTAACCGTTACCTGAAAGCGGGCCCAATCGACTGCAAAGTGATTCTTGAAGTTGGGCCGGGCAATGATATTACAACAGCCATTTTAATGATATTAGAGGGAGCAAGGGAAGTTTTTCTAGCCGATGAAGTTAATGAATTGACTACACATCGAAGAGAATTTCCTAATAGACTTCAATATATCGAATCTATTTCTCAGAGTTATAAAGAAAGCTGTGAAGGCAAACTTTCAATCACCGAAATATCTTCCCGGATACACATGATTCCCCACCACGTGAGTTGTGAGTTTCTATACCAGTTGAACATTCCGAAAGTGGACTGTCTTTTTTCAAACCATGTGTTAGAGCATGTGGAAGATTTGGACGACGTTTTCTCTGCATTCAAAACTTTGGTAAAACCGGGAGGAATAATGTTTCATTCCGTAGATCTGTCGGATCATGCTTATCATGTATTCACGAGATATCCGCGGCTACGAATTCTCAATGAAAACAACGTGCTCTCCCACCTGAAATATTCCGACGGAACTTTCAAAATGTTGAATGACAAGAAGCTTCCTATGAATCGCGTCCTTCTACCCCAATATATTGACCTCTGCACGAGTCACGGCTTCGCCATACGCGACATATGGTATTGTCAACCGAAAAAACATTATCACGTACACCCGGATATACTTGGAAAAACTAAGCAAGAATTTCATGATTCTTTCATGTCACAGATAAACTATTTTGAGATATCGGCTAAGCGTGAAGAAGACGTGGCCTCCTCACAGATGGGGTGGAATCTAACAAAGCTTGGTGACTGCTAGACTCGAAAAGGCGGAACTTTTTTGATCATATTGATCGTTCGCTTATATGAGTAGCCGGATAAACGTGATCGAGTTTGCTCTACTATTTTTCTCTGTGCTTTTTGATGGAAAAATTTAAAGGGATAAGTACTCTTATGGAAAGAGAACTCGTACAGTCAGAAAAGCTGATCATAGCGAAAGAAGTTGAAAAACAAATTTTCACGCGAATTCAGGGGAGAATGATACAAGACTCTTCTTTGCCCGCTCCACCCAAATTGGCATTATACAAGTTAGGCAGAGTGTTAAGATTGTTGGCCGCCATTTCTGTTGGGGTCCTTATGGCTTTTTCCAGCATTTATCTAATAGTGCTCATTTTGATTTACATTTTCTGAGGGACCACTTATGCGATTTTCGAAAAAGAAACAAGACGCGATTGAATCTTATAGGCAGAAAATCACTCCGGTTCTCGAGGAAACGCTTGAGCGAAAACTTGAGGAAATGAAGAGGGAGGACAAGTTTCCCTATAACGGCGAATGGCTTACCATTGAAGAAATCCGGGAAAAGCAGGCGCTGGCGCGCAAATTGGACCGCGCCCTAGTCGTTGACCTCATGTTGCTCTATCTCACCATTGCCTTTAGCTTCTTGGGTTTGTTCTGGATTCTCAAGAATTTTTTCCTGCCGGGTACTTAAACCACTGGGACACCTTTGCCAAGAAGAATAACTGATGAAAGCGCTTATTATTGGCCTTGACGGCGCCACGTGGGACGTGATGTCGCCACTGATCGAAGCGGGCCGCATGCCGAATCTGGCCGCACTGGCCAAACGAGGAACCTCCGCGATTCTCGATTCCGTGATTCCGCCAAACAGTCCGGCCGCCTGGTCCTCTTTTCTGACGGGGAAAAACCCGGGAAAGCATGGGGTTTTTCATTTCACGAAACCGGCACCCGATTCGATGAAGCAGGTGCCGTGCTCATTCCGCGATATTCGGAGCGAAACGTTCCCATCGCTCCTCTCGAAAGCCGGGCTAACCGTGGGTATGGTCAACATTCCGATGACTTATCCGCCGCCAAAAATCAATGGATTCGTCATTCCCGGCATTCCCGTGGCCGCGAATGATGAGAAATACTGTCATCCGCCTGAATTGGGCGAGGAGATCGCGAGCAGGTTCAGTGGTTACCGGGTGGATCGCGATTTCAGCGACATCATTTCTTGGGAGAACGATCCAAAGACAGTGGTGGAGCAATTCAGAGCCCTGTTCGAGGACATGGTCTCGATCGAGGAAAAGCGGGTTGCTGTGTCTGTGGCCCTTCAAAAAGAGAAACAACCCGATGTCTTCGTTGTCGTTCTGACCCTGTTGGACAGGTTGCAGCATTATTTCTGGCACCTCGGCGATCCTGCCCACCCTCATTATTCAGAAAAGAGCGCAAAAGCGCTGGGAAATTTGATTCAGGAAGCCTATCGCCTGGTTGACACCATGGTTGGCCGGCTGCTTGAAACAGTTGAAGCGGAAACGCCGGTCATTATTGTGTCCGACCACGGTTTCGGACCATACCATGGGGACTTTTATCTCAATAGGTGGCTTATGGACCACCACTATATGACCGTGCGGCGGGTTCCGCGGCTGGTCCTGAAGAAAACTCAATTGGTTAGAATTCTCGAGCGATTGAAGCTGCGGTTCTTGAATGGATTGCTCCCCAGGAAGGTGCTGCAGATCCCTCTCACGTTTCCGCTGGTGAAAGCAAGGAACGACACAGGGGACATCATTTGGTCCAGGACCAGGGCCTATACCACTCTGTTCGGGCTGAGGATAAATGTGAAAGGCAGGGAACCATTCGGTATTGTGGAGCACGGGCGGGATTACGAGGAACTGCTTTCAGAGATATCCCGAAAACTGAGCCAACTCAGTGATAGAGTGGGCCCGATCGAAATTGCAGATCAAAGAACCCTGTATTCGGGTCCGTATTCCACCTTTGGGCCGGACCTGTATTTGAGCATCGCGGGGATCACCTATGTTCCCAACGAGAGGCTCGATAAGAGAAAATGGTTCGATACGAGGCATTCTCCGCCGCTCAGCGGAATGCACCGCATTGAAGGAGTTTTTCTCGCCGCCGGTCCGAACTTTGCCAGGCGGCGGGAGATTCCAGCCGCAAACATTCAGGACATTGCGCCAACGCTCCTTTACCTTCTCGGGTTTCCGGTTCCGAAGGAAATGGACGGCCGGGTGCTGGTGGAGATTTTTCAGGATGGATACGTTGAGGCGCACCCCATCGCCTATGACGAATCAACTGCCGAGGCCTTCGGGGGGCACGGGGAAGACGCGTACGGCGCCGAGGATGAGGAGCGCATCATAGACTCGTTGCGCGGGCTTGGATACGTAGATTGAACCGATTGAAGCGGCTGAGAAGCGGAGAGCCGTTTTCAGGTCGAAACAGGCTCCTCCTTCAACCCCCCGCTGTTTTCGCCGTCAGTTGTTCTCTGGTTATTCCGAGCCGGTCCAAGACATAGTCCACTGTTTCTTTCCGGAAGGTGCCTTCTTCCACCTCGAGGTCGCCCTGGTCGAATTCTTTGGCCCAGATGGAGCGATCGACTTTACCCTGTCTCACCAGGCGAGCCAACTCATAGACGAACACGGTCCATCCCTGGCGCTTGTAATCCGAATAATACATGACCGGCACGAGATGGCAATTAGTGTCCAGCGGGTGGGCTTTTCCATCTGCAAGCAGCCCCAACTCTATGGCTTTTTTCTTGTTCTCATCGGGATTGTATCCCCAGACCTTATAGGGAGCGACGACCATGGGCCACTTCCGGATCGCAAACCGGAACTGGGAGGTGGGCAATTCCCACGCCAGCGCCCTAGTCAGCCAGTTCGGCATGATCTTTCTCACCTGGTCGCAATAGATTTCTTTCAGATACGCGCGTTCATCTGCATTGAGAACATTATCGAACAGGTCCCGCGGCATGAATTGAGTTGCAAATGCATAGTACCGGCTCCGGGGGATTCGGAAATTGGGGTCATCCTGTTCTCGCGAGTATCCGAAAGCCACCACGGGGATGTTGAACTTCGATGCCACACTTTTTGCGATATTTCCATAGAAGGAAGCGCAGATCGGGCAGAGCTTCAGAATGACGCTGCCGGACGTTCGTGTCAGCATGTAAATGTAGACCTTCCGCAACAGATCGAAGCTGGGGCGCGCCATGTAGTGATCAACCTTGAGAGTGTCCAAAGTCTGCCTGATGTTCTTCAGCGCCGCCGGCGGCAGGAAGCCGTTATCAAAAGAATAAGCCAGCACCCTGAGCCCGTATTCTTCCTTTAGCCGGTAAATCAGATAAGCACTGTCTTTTCCGCCGCTCAAACCGACAAGCACGTCGTAAGCGCCTCTGCCCTTATACCTTGTGAGAATCGAATCGAGCTGTCTTTGCTGCTGTTCCCTGGTTACCGGGTCGGGCTCATAGACTTCAGGCCGAAACTCGCGGCATTCATTGCACACGCCGTCCTCATCCAGATTCACGTCCGGAATCGCATCGGTCAGCAGACATCTACGGCATCTTGCCATTGGCTCCCTCTTCGTTAGAAAGTTCGACTGTAGTTGAATGCGTTAATTGAAGCACAGCAGCCTTTGATTTGTCAAGGATATCCATTTCCTTATCCCGCGGGAACGGGCGCCCGAATCAGAGGCTCTTTGAGGAATTCTCTGTCCATCAGGGCATCCTCGAGTTTGCGGCCCAATTCGGCCTCCGGCCTGACATGGAGGAGATCAATAAATTGTTCGGATTTCACCTCATTGGATAAATCGATAAAGGGCAACCCGCTTTGCTGCATGTTTTCCAGAAGCTCGTGCTGCCGGGTGACGAGATGGTTCACCTGTCGCGCGAAGGCGCTGTTCTCGGGAAGCGATTTCAATGGCAAAATAGGATGAAGAACGAAGATGATATTCGGATGAAGCTGTTGCAGCCTTCTCAGCGGAGCAAGGTCCACTCGCTCGCACGCAGCGAGTCCTCCGATCAACTGGATCGTTCTATCCGCCCACAGATCTTTCAGGCTCTCCCTTCCCGCTGCATACTGCAGAAGCCGGTACTCCTCATGATAGCTGCCTGGCTTTTCCTCGACTCGATCAAAGAGGCGCGCCCGGTAGAGAAGGCTCATTTTGCATAGATACAGGCGCCGCAGCGGCGGTCGTATGACATATTCGCGCGTTGGAGAGTTTGCATAAAAGAGGTCCAGAAGGGTGAAGACATAAAGGACCGTATCCGCAGGCGGGCATTTTTTGATAATGTGCATATGTTCCCGCGGAACCGTTGAGATCAGCCCGAGATTGATATAGGAGGTGTCGAGGGCTTCAGCGTAGGAGCTCCCCAGAATGACGTAGCGCCGGCCGGGCGAAGGCGAACTGGCGTACCCCTCCAACGTCCGGTCGAATTCGAGGAGACGCCTGTCCGGCATGTAGGGAAATGCTGAGGCTGTAAGCAGGTTGCTGGCTTTAATGGCCGAAAACATGATGACCCCGAAGAAAAGGCAATAAGAACATATGATCCTGGTAAGCCTCGATTTCATGTTTCTCTTCGAGAAGCCTCCTTGCTCCGGGAACGGCTGATAGTCTACTTTCTCCGGTTACCTGCTCCTCACTGAATGCGCCCCGGGCCTGGAATCGAAGTTGGGGGAACTCCCCCATCGCGGCAGCCGCTCATGCACAGGCTCACGGATACAGCGGGCACAGAAAGGTGAAAGCAAGCGCACTCTTATTATATTTCAGGAGCAGGAGGATTTCCATACAACCCACCGCCTCGGGCGGAACGTGTGAATGCCGGGTGGTTGCGCATGAGGTATTTCATTTCCCTCGCCTTCCCCCGGCGGCCACAAAGCCGTTTCACTTCTGAGTACAGTTGCTGTATAATAAGGTGCAGCAAGCGGATAAATTTTTCTCCGCTTGCTGTAGTTATTCAGAGACGAGGACGGAATGAAATCGATACTGGTCATATCGCAGGAAGCCGAAACCATCGGGCAAGTCCAATCCTGTTTTCGCGCCGGCTATAAAGTCGCGAGCGCGGCAGACAAGGCGGCCGCTTTCGAGCTGCTTCGGAAAAAGCGACACGACTTTATTCTGATCGATATCGAGATCCTTCGGGATTCCACAACCGGCGAAGGTTACAAGGCGGCGCTCCAGCCGTTTTGGCACCTGTATCCGACTGTCGAGATCGTGGTCATGACGCGACCGGAAATGATCCGGGAAGCCGTGATGGCGGTCAAGGCGGGCGCGAGCAACTACCTTACGTATCCGCTTAATCCGGACGAAGTGAAATATGTAATCGAGAGCATCTACGAGATGGTCATCATGCAGTCCGAACTCGATTACCTGCGCGACAAGTTCTGGCATACGGACGATCTCGACGTCATCAAGACGCGAAACGCGTTGATGAAAAAAGTCTTCGAGAAAATCCGGTCGGTCGCGCCGACAAAAAGCACGGTTCTCCTGATCGGGGAAACCGGCACCGGCAAGAGCCTGCTCGCCGAACTGATCCACGAGCACAGCAATCGCAGGGGTAATAAATTCATCAGCGTTCACTGCGGCGCCATTCCGGATACGCTGCTGGAGAGCGAATTGTTCGGACATGAAAAAGGCGCCTTCACGGGAGCGATCCGGCGCAGGCTTGGCCGGTTCGAGATCGCTAAAGGAGGAACGATTTTTCTCGATGAGATCGGCACCGTAACGCCATCCGCTCAAATCAAGCTCCTGCAGATACTGCAGGATGGTACGTTCCAACGAGTGGGCGGCGAGGAATCAATCGAGGCGAACGTCCGCATCATCGCCGCAACCAACACCGATCTCAAGAAGATGTGCGATTCCGGCCAGTTCAGAAGCGACCTGTACTACCGCCTGAACGTGTTCCCGATCGAGATACCGCCGCTGAACGAGCGCATCGAGGACATCCCCTTGCTGGTCGAGGGTTTCCTCAAGAAGCTCAACAAGTTCTACACGAAACAGATTTACGACGTCCATCCGTATGTGATGGAAGCGTTCGAAAAATATTCCTGGCCGGGAAACATCCGCGAACTCGAGAACCTTCTCGAACGCGCCTACATTCTCGAGTCCTCGTCCATGCTCACTCCCGAGAGTTTCCCAAGCGAGCTCTTCGTTTCCGAATCACCGCGCTCATGGGTAAGTCTGGACACCTCGATCAGCATCAGCGAGGCCCGCCGCCGCGGAATCGAGCAGGTGGAGGTGACATATCTCAACGGGCTGCTGTCGGCTCACAAAGGAAAAATAGAACAAAGCGCACGGGCGGCGGGTATAACGTCGCGCCAATTGCACAAGTTGATGAAGAAATACGGGCTTCGCAAAGAAGACTTCAAGGAGAGCCCGGTTCGGCGATTCGGCTCCCGGTCATAGAGGCACTCCCTCCGATTCAGGAATTCCCAGTTCTGATATTATCACAAATAGGAACATCTTGTTCCGGTATGATGTTTTTTCTTGACATTTCTGTCTATCTGGGCCCGACAAGGCTTTTCTGCATGAGCGCGGGCGAAAAAAGAGGAACTTCCGATTCCGAAAGCGTACGTTGCTGATCTCTGCTTAACCCTTTGAAGAATAAGACGTTATCGTTATGGCATGGTTATTGCTCCTAATATACCGATAATTTGTATATCGATGTTTGAGCTAGTGAAAGTGAGAAGGTCCAATTACGGAAGCCAGACTCGCAAAAATATCGGGCGTGGTTATTCCCGTGGAGTGGGATTCCAAAGGGAAGGTTCTTGCCGCCGCCGTTGCCACTGGCGATGAGAATGAGTATCGGATCGACGGTCGGGAAAAGGGCGGGAAGCTGCTGCAGTTGATTCATCAGAATGTACATGTCAGCGGTGAGGTGAGAGAGGAGGAAGGCAAAAAAGTCATCTGGGTCAAACAGTACCGCTTGCAAAAGAAGCATCGGAGTGGAAGCATTTAGGAAGAAGGTTATGGCAACTTTCATGTTGGAGGACAACAGGGTAAATGAAAAAGGACTTCATTAGTATTGAAGAAGTCGAACCTCCGGGTACCATGCCCGGTCTCGGGCAGTCGGAGGACAAAAGGTGGGGTGTCTGTGCGACAGGATCTGAAACATTCAAGAGGAAAAGAGCCGGTGGAGACGCCCGCCGTATACCAGTCGCTGAGCAAAACCTCAGGGTCCTGGTTTTTCGAAAACGTTTTTTCCCGCAAGCCACCGAGGCAGATTGGTCGAATTGGCGCTGGCAACTGCGCAATCGAATCAAGACCCTCGAGCGGCTGGAGCATCTTGTCAAACTTACCGACGATGAGCGAGAAGGCATTTCCCTCCACTCTGGTTCTTTGCCGGTAGCCATCACCCCTCATTACGCCACGCTTCTGGACGAAAACGATCCCTCTCAACCGATACGCCGAAGCGTTATTCCCGTGGCGGCGGAGCATCTCGCGGCCCCCGGCGAGTCGGCGGACCCTCTGGGTGAAGATGAGGACAGTCCCGTGCATGGGCTGGTGCATCGATATCCGGACCGGGCCTTGTTCATTGTGACTGAATTTTGCTCGACGTACTGCCGCTACTGCACGCGCTCTCGGATGGTTGGGAAGAAGGCTTCGCCCTGCAAGTTCGAAAATTGGGAGAAGGCGCTGTCGTATATAGAAGCAACGCCGGCCATTCGCGACGTTCTGCTTTCGGGGGGAGATCCGCTCACCCTCACGAACGACAAGCTGGAGATGCTTTTGTCGCGGCTGCGGCGCATCCCGCACGTGGAGCTGATCCGCATTGGCACAAAGGCGCCCGTCGTGCTGCCGCAGCGCATTACGCCGGCTCTGACTTCGATGCTCAAGCGGTATCATCCCCTGTGGATGAGCATCCATTTCACTCATCCGGACGAGTTGACACCGGAAACCGTCCGCGCGTGCGAGCGCCTGGCCGATGCAGGTATCCCGCTGGGCAGCCAGACCGTTCTGCTGGCCGGCATCAACGACACCGTCGAGACGATGAAGAGCCTGTTACAGGGGCTGCTTCGGGCTCGCGTGCGGCCATATTACCTTTACCAGTGCGACCCGATCCTGGGCTCCTCGCATTTCCGGACGCCGGTATCAAAGGGGCTCGAGATCATTCAGGGTCTGCGCGGTCATACGACCGGCTACGCCGTGCCGTCGTATGTTATCGATGCGCCGGGCGGAGGCGGAAAGGTGCCGCTGCTGCCGGAGAACGTGGTTGGCCGGGAAGACGGCTATCTGCTCTTGAGAAATTACGAAGGCAACGTCTATCGATATCCGGATAGCCCCGGAGTCGGGACGGATGTCGACGCGGAACAAGGGGCGCCCTGCAGATGAGAATGGGGCTGACCTATGATTTACGGCAGGAGTACCTGGAGAAGGGGTACGGCGAGGAAGAGACGGCCGAGTTCGACCGTCTCGATACGATCGAGGCTCTGGAGCGGGCGCTGGCCGAGCTGGGCCACGAGACCGAGCGAATCGGGAATATCGAGAGCCTCACCCGGCGACTCGCCGCTGGCGGGCGCTGGGACATGGTTTTCAACATTGCCGAAGGGATGCGCGGGTTCGGGCGGGAAGCACAGGTTCCCGCCCTTCTCGACGCATACGATATCCCTTATGTCTTTTCGGACCCGCTGGTGCTCTCGTTGACTTTGCATAAGGGAATGACGAAGCATGTCGTTCGCGACCTCGGGATTCCGACGGCGGATTTTGCCGTGGTCGAAAGCGAAGAAGACATCGAGGGGATAACCCTTCCGTTCCCTCTTTTTGCCAAACCAGTGGCGGAAGGCACGGGAAAGGGCATTAGCGCCGCCTCAAAGATTGTGGACCGCGATCAGTTGCGCCGGGTCTGTCTGTCGATCGCGAGGCAATTCAGGCAGCCGGTCCTTGTGGAGACGTATCTTCCCGGCAGAGAGCTCACCGTAGGCATAACCGGCACCGGTAAGGCGGCGACGGCAGTTGGCGTCGTCGAGGTGGTCCTTCGCGAAGGGTCCGAGGCGGACGCTTATTCCTATTCGAACAAGCAAGAATGGGAGCGGTTCGTTGAATATCCTCTGGTCACGGGAAGGATTGCGGAGGAGTCGGCGGAGATTGCACTGGCGGCCTGGCGTGGCCTTGGCTGTCGCGACGGCGGCCGTATCGATATTCGCATGGACAGCAAGGGAATCCCCAATTTCATGGAGGTTAATCCGTTGGCCGGCCTCAACCCGGACCATTCCGACCTGTGTTTTATCGCCTATCGGGTTGGGATGACCTATCGCGATTTGATTGCGCAGATACTGACATCGGCGATAAAGAGATACAGCGTGGAGCAAGTAGCACATGAAGGTCGCTATCCTATACAATGAGCCCGCCCTCACGGGCCGCGAATTTTCGGAAGCCTCCATTGACGTCCTGACGCAGGTGGAGGCCGTGGAACGGGCCCTCGCCGAACTGGAATATGAATCCACGCGAATCGCTTTCACGAAAGACGTAGGAGCGGTCGTCCAAAAGCTCGCCGAAGAAAAGCCCCATCTGGTGATGAACCTCTGCGAGAGTGTGGACGAAGATCCTCTGTTAATCGGTCATCCTGCGGCCGTGTTGGAGTTGCTCGATATCCCTTTTTCAGGCTCGCCCACCGCGGCGCTCATGCTGAGTACCGACAAGCTGGTGTCGAAGCGCCTGCTTTCATCCTGCGGATTCAAGACCCCGAGGTTTGAAGCCTACGAGGGGAATGAAGTCCCGGCGCTTGAGAAGCTGAATTTCCCGGTGATCGTTAAACCCAGATTCGAGGACGCCAGCGTAGGAATCGATCAGGAATCGGTGTTTCGGGAAGCAAACAAGCTGCGCGCGGGCCTGCGTGACTTGTTCCAGCGGTATGGCTGCCTCCTGATTGAAGAGTACATCGCGGGACGGGAATTCAATATTTCCCTTTTCGGGTTTCCGGTGCCGGAGACGTTGCCAATAGCCGAAATAGACTTTGATGGCTTTCCCCCGGATTTATTTCGGATCGTCGGCTATCGCGCGAAATGGGACGTCTCGTCTTTTGAATATCAGCATTCGCGGCGAACTTTCCCGCGCCTCCCGCGCCCGCTCGCCCGCAAGCTGGAGGAGACGGCTCTGGAATGTTTCAGTCTATTCGGACTCAGGGACTACGGCCGGGTTGATGTACGCGTCGATGATCGAGGCAGAGTGTTCGTGTTGGAGGTGAACGCGAATCCGTGCATCAGTCCGGATGCGGGATTCGCGGCGGCGGGGAACCAGAATGACCTGCACTATGTGGAGATGATCGATGAGCTTCTTCAATTCGTGCAGAAAAGAATGGGATGAGACCGTCTGATGATTACCATTCGGCCGCTCAAAGGAGAGGACAAGGATCAGATCGTACGGATCTTGCGGGAGAGACGTGTATTCCCCGAACACGAGATGAAGGTTGCGATCGAGGTGCTCGACGATGCGCTTCGCTTTCCAGAGCGAGGGGATTACCAGACTTTTTGCGCGGTCGGAGAACAGGGTGACCTTGCGGGATACATATGCTTTGGATTGATCCCGATCACCGACGCCGCCTACGACCTTTACTGGATTGCGGTCAGCACTCACTATGGGAGACAAGGTGTCGGCGGCGCCCTCGTGAAGCATATGGAGCACCTCGCCCGCTCGCAGGGAGCCCGGCAAATCTATATTGAGACTTCTTCGTTGCCGGCTTTCGAGCAAGCCCGAACGTTTTACAAGAAAAATCAGTATGAACTGGTTTCGATTCTGACAGATTTTTACAAAGCAGGCGACCACAAGTTGATTTTCATGAAAAACCTGGAGCCAAAACATCCCTATCCGGCGAGGAAATCGGTTTTGATGCCCGCCTTACCAAGAACGAAAGACGATGTTTCGCATTCGAAGAATCCATGATGACGGCGTGCTCATCGACAGGCACGCGATCACGCAGGTCCAGGACATCCTTCGGACGCGATTTCGAGCATTGCCTGAAGAGCAAGTGGAGAGCCTTCCCGAAAAACTGCGCGATCCTTCCCGCCTCTTCCGCCCGATCCTGTTCGTTGCCGACGACATGCGCGCACAGGTGAAGGGCTTTGCGCTGATGTATCATGCCTCCGATCTGGACTTCATGTTTCTGGATTTCATTTCGGCGGCTCCCCTGCGTGCGGGAGGCGGAATAGGAGGCGCTCTCTATGAAAGGGCAAGGGAGGAAGCTCTTGCGCTTGATGCGGCAGGCATTTTCTTTGAATGCCTGCCGGACGACCCGATGCTGTGCCGGATACCGGAGATTCTAAAGGATAACGCGGCTCGTCTCCGTTTTTATGAGCGTTACGGGGCTCGCCCGATAGTGAACACGGCGTATGAGACGCCTGTTCGACCGGACCTGCAGTGCCCTCCCTACCTCGTATATGACGATCTCGGCCGAGGGATTCCACTCGGTCGCGATTATGCTCGCGCCGCGGTTCGTGCAATCCTGGAAAGAAAGTATCGTTATCTGTGCACCCCCGATTACGTGGACCTGGTTGTCGAGTCGTTCAAGGACGATCCCGTCATGCTTCGCGAGCCGAAATATTCGAAGCGAAGACCCTCTCCTCCGAAAGAGATACGGCTGCGCGGAAAGAAGGTCGCGCTGGTGATAAATGAGAAACATGACATCCATCACGTGCGCGAGCGGGGTTACGTTGAAGCTCCGGTGCGAATTCGTTCGATCCTCCGCGAGATTTTTTCCTTGGACGTCTTTGAACGGCTCGAGCCGCGCCACTTCTCCGAAAAATATATCAAGTCGGTCCACGACAACAGATTCGTGGACTATTTGCGCAGAATCTGTTTGAGCATGGAAAGCAACAGGTCGATCTATCCATACGTTTTTCCGATCAGGAACGTGGCGCGCCCTCCCAAAGAGCTCGCGATACGCGCCGGATATTATTGCATCGACACGTTCACGCCATTGAACCGCAATGCTTTTCTCGCTGCAGAACGGGCGGTCGACTGCGCGCTCACGGCGGCTGAGGCGCTGCTGAGCGGCTACAACCTCGCCTATGCGCTGGTGCGCCCGCCGGGCCATCACGCGGAGCGGCGTTCCTTCGGCGGATTCTGCTACTTCAATTCGGCCGCCATCGCGGCTGCTTTCCTCAGCGCGTACGGGAAGGTCGCCGTTTTGGATATCGATTACCATCACGGCAACGGGACGCAGGACATCTTTTACGAGCGGCCGGATGTTCTCACCATTTCCATTCATGGCCATCCTCAGTTCGCGTTCCCCTATTTCAGCGGATTTGAGGATGAGCGGGGGGGCGGCGCCGGCGAAGGTTTTAACGTGAACTTCCCGCTTCCCGAGCACGTGGAAGGAGAACAGTATCGAGAAGTTCTCACGCGGGCACTGAGGCGGGTGGCGAAATTCAACCCGCGTTATGTTGTGATTGCATTCGGGCTTGACACGGCCAAGCACGATCCGACGGGGACATGGAGTTTAATCGCTCGCGATTTCGAGCTCAATGGCCGGATGATCGCGCAGTTGGAGTGTCCTATTCTCATTGTCCAGGAGGGGGGATATCGAACCAGGTCTCTCGGCGTCAACGCCCGGCATTTCTTTGCGGGGTTGACGGCGGGAGCATCGGTATAGCCGACAGTATCTGTAAAGTACGCCTCATATTTCATCAGTTTGTCATCCTTATTGGTTCCTGCCCTGCGCAGGAATTTTTTATATCTGAAGTCGTTATTGGGAGAGGATTCATATGGAAGTTGTAGCAAAGGCTGCCCCCGTCACGGAAACGGATACCGATTTGAGGAATTCGGTTTATGAGGGGGTATTCGCGAACATGTATGCAACCCTCACCGGCGGGGTTTTTCTTACGGGTTTTGCGCTCCATCTGGGAATGGATGAATTCATGATCGGCATCCTGGCGTCAATGCCGTTCCTGGTGACGATCTTTCAGTGGCCGACGTCGCACCTGATCGAGACAACCGGCAAGCGGAAGGTCTTCTGGTGCTGGGGGGCGGCGCTGGCGCGCCTCATGTGGGCGCCGATTCTGATCACGGCGCTTCTGCCCGTGCATCCGGCCTCCTTGAAGTTCAGTCTTATCCTCGGTCTTATTTTTCTTTCCCATAGCTGCAATTCCGTGAGCGGAGTCTCCTGGCTGTCGCTGATGTCGGATATGGTTCCCGGTTCGATGAGAGGCCGCTTCTTCGGGAACAGGAACATGTTGTGCGGGGCGGCGGGAATGGCAATGATGCTCGGCTATGGCAAGCTGCTTGACGTATTGAAGGATGCCTCGCCGGACGGGCTATCTCTCGGGTTCAGCGTCGTATTCATCTCAGCGATAATATTCGGCATCATCAGCATGCGGTTCCTTCTCAAAGTGTCAGAGCCGGTAATGGTGCGGCCGATGCGCACGCGTCCTTTCCTGGCGAATCTGGCGCTGCCGTTCCGCGAGCGCAACTTCAGAAAATTCCTGTTGTTCGCGCTCGTATGGGGGTTTTCGGTGCATTTCGCCGCGCCTTTCTTTACGGTGTTCTTCCTGCAGGACCTGCAGTTCAGCTATGGATTCGTGGCGGCATTGGGCACCATATCGGGTTTTGCAGACCTGCTGGGAATGCGCTTCTGGGGGAGAATGTCGGACACGGTCAAGAACAAGGCCGTTATCCGTTTCTCGAGTTCAGTCGCTATCTGCATCCCCTTCATCTGGATATTCGTGCGGCCCGGCTCGCTCGCCTTGCCGGTTATGATCAGCATCATAAGCGGGCTCTTTTGGGCCGGCATAAACCTGTGCATGAGCAACTTGCTGCTTGGAATTTCTCCGAAGGAGAACCGCTCGCTTTACTTCTCCACGTACAGCATAATCGGCGGGCTCGGCGCCGCGACCGGTCCTATCGTGGCGGGATCGATACTCAAGCACGCTGCCTTGCCTCACTTGAACCTCCTTTCCTTCGAGATCGTTCCGCTTCATTTCATCTTTCTCGCCTCCACTTTGATGCGCCTGCTGGGTTTTCAGTTATTCAGGCACATATCCGAGCCTGAAGAAGCGCAAGTCGGACAGTTGATCCGGGTCCTGAGGAGCGTTCGAGGGATAAACATTGCGAGCGGGTTCAATTATCTGCTGCACCCGTTCACGGAGATCGCCCGCAAAAGCTTGAGGTAGGCTGAAGCGGCGAAAACAGCCTGCGAGCGAAGGCTCGCTCCGATACTTTCAGCCCTGTAAGATCTGATCCTCGATCGATCAGAGACGATACCGGGATGTTTCTGAATTTTTCCCCGCCACAATAACTCCGCGGTCTTTCAGGCGCAGTGCGCGTTCGTAGAGTTCGAGATAATGAGCTGCCGCGGTATCCCAGGAAAAGTCGGCGCTCATTCCGTTTTTCATGATTCGGCGCCAGTGCGTCTTTTGTCCACTGAAGCATGAAATCGCGCGATCGACTGCATGGAGAAACTGCTCCGGAACGGGGTCGAAGAAAGTAAACCCGTTTCCGCTGCCGGTCGCGGGATCATATTCTTTCACCGTGTCATCCAGTCCGCCGATCATACGCACAACCGGAACGGTGCCGTATCTGAGGCTGAACATCTGGCTGAGGCCGCACGGCTCATAGAGGGAAGGCATAAGGAAGATATCCGCACCCGCTTCCACCTGGTGCACGAGCGCCTGATCAAAGCAGTATGTATCGCCGATGACCGCGCAGCACTTATGGGCATAATCACGAGAGAGGCGCCTGAATGTTTCTTCTTGAGCGGGATTGCCGGAGCCGAGTATGACGAATTGGACATCGGCGGCCCCGAGATACCCGCTGATCGCTTCGACGAGGTGGGTCCCTTTCTGCTCGGTCAATCGCATGACGGCGGCAAGGAGCGGGATATCGTCTCGATCGGGAAGAGCAAGACGCTTTTGAAGCGCGCGCTTGCATTCGCGCTTGCCCTCGGGATTATTCACGTCATAATTTCGCACAAGGAAGGGATCAGAGGCCGGGTTCCACTCGTTCAGGTCGATTCCATTCAAGATGCCGACCATGCTGTCAGAGCGCCGTCGAAAAACATCTTCGAGTCCGTTCCCGCCCGGCCAGCTCTTCAATTCTTCGCAATAGCGGGGGCTGACCGTTGTAATCACATCGGAAAACAGCAATCCCCCCTTGAGCAGATTGATCCCGTCGCCATGCCGGAGGCCTGCCTGAGAATTAAAGAGCCTGCTTGGCAATCCCGTCTGCTTGAATTTCTCAGGCGGGAATTTCCCCTGGTACCCGGCATTATGGACGGTGAATGCGCTTGCCACCGGTCTCTTTCCGGCAAAGAAAAATGTCTTGGTTCGAAGAAAGACCGGTATCAGTGCGGTATGCCAATCATGGCAGTGAATGATGTCCGGGCGTACGTCGAAGCGGTGACACAGCTCGAGCACTGCGCGCGAAAAGAAGATGAACCGTTCCGCATTATCTGAATAGTCCGATCCGTTTTCCTGGTACGGGTGCGGCCTGTCGTAAAACCGCGGGTTATCAATGAAGAAATAATGGATCTCTCGCTTGCATTCCCACACGTTGGCCCATTCGACGACTCCGTTGATCGGCACTTCTGCGCCAAGACCGGTCGGCACAATATCGTGGAGTTCGGTATTAATACAGTTGTACTTGGGCAAAACAACGGATATATCCGCTTTTCCGGAACGATGGAGGGCCTGAGGAAGCGAGCCAATGACGTCGGCCAGCCCGCCGGTCTTCACGAAAGGAACCGCTTCCGACGCCGCGAACAGCACCCTCATTCGCGATTTCTCCTTGGCTTTCTTGCGGGATTGGTTTTTTTGGGCGGTCGTCACCGGCGAGTTGAGGGCGAAAGGAGGTGCTGCCTCAGGTTCTTCCTGTACGATTATAAAGAGGGGCGGTTGCTCCCAATCCCTTGTTGCTTTTATTGTTTTTTGCCTTATTACTGGCCACTCATTTGATTTTGTTTGTCGTTATTTTCTTTTTTTCCACCTTTTTTTCAGTCTTGGCGGCGGCCCTGGGTCTCCGTCTCCTGTCGAGTCCCAGATCGAATACCCGATTGGCAGTTCTCCAGCAGACATCTTCAGCCTGCTCGGACGAGAGTGAACGAGCTGCCTGAACGCGCCAAAAATATTTTTCTTCCGGAAAGATTCGGTCGCTCCCGAACATCAAGCGGCTGCTGTCGATGTGCTGCAGGAGATACTGCAGGGTATGCGGCTGACGGGAGCCTTCGGCTTCGTTCAGCTGGAGCGCTTCCACTTCCAGGTAGATGTTCGGCCACAATTTCATCAGAAGGGGAAGGTTCTGGAACATGCCGCCTCCTCCATGAAGACAGACAATGCTCAGCTTCGGAAACAAAGAGGAGAGTTTCCCGAAATAGAGCGGATTGCTGAGATTCTCCATGTTGGGGTCGCCTCCGATGTGGAACTGGATCGGCAGGCTGCGTTGTTCGCAGAAACGGTATAGCGGGGCGAATTCCTTCTGGAGCGGATGCTGGCCGAGATATGGAAACATCGTCTTCACGCATTTGACCAGATGGGGATACGCGTCGACCGTCCTGCGGAGTGCGCGAAATCCGCTCTTCGGGTTTCTTGAATCGTAGAGATAGCCAATGAAGATCCGCTGTGGCCGGGTTTTGTGATATTCATTAAAGATGTCAAGAGCGCACGATGTTATGGCGATTGAGGAATCGACATCCGCCTTATCCATGTCGCCCAGCAGGCTCTCGATCGCCTGTCTCGTTTGCTCGGGCGGGCAATGGTCAAAGATAGCGGAGAGGCCCATCCGCTGGAACTCCTGTCGGATGTCAAATGAAACGACGTGCACGTGAGCATCTATAAACATCATTGGGCTGCCTTTCGATGTACAGGTTGCTTATGTTTCTATCGCTCACCCGCCTTGTACGTAACATAGCCTTCGTAGATTTCGTCACTGTCATTCAGCGGCCACATTTCCGGACTTCGGTAAGCATGGACCACGTGCCACCCCTGAATAATGCGGGAGCCGCACGGAGCCCACAGCCGGGTCTTAAAGACGCGCGGCAACGACATCGGCTGAAGCATTGACCATTTTCCTTTAGCCCACCACAAGAGGTCCTGACAATCATACACCTTGATTGATCTGAACGCGTTGTCGTTTCCGTACCACTCGATAAAGCGCGGGTCTTCGGTCGGAGTATAGGCGAGAGTATCCATGTCATCGATGGCCCAATGGGCGCATACGGCAAGGATTGATCCCGTCCAATCCAGATATTCGACTTCCCACGAGACGATCTCTTCAGTGAAGGTCTGACTGTAGAAGGTGGATCCGTTCTGCTTGATCTCGAAGTAGTGGTGGAGCAGAAAAGTGGCGTCGTGCAGTCCGAACTCGCCATTGGAGAGTCCCGGCGGGATTTTAATGATCTTCTCGCGCATGCCGGGCGGCAAGGCCCTCACAACTCTGGTTTCCCCTCTCCCCTCATGAGGAGAAACCCTTCCCTTTCCTTCGACCCGTTCTGCGTAAGTGTTCAGACTGCGAACCTGCCCGTACCGCTCCCAATCGGGGGCAGATCCTCGCGGGCTCCAGACGTAATGGAGCCGGACATCATCAATGCCGGGTACCGGATCGTTCCAGTTCTTTTTCAAGTACCAAAACATCTCTTGATGCTCCTTTCCTCCATGCCCGGGGACTGCGCCGTCGCCTTGATCCAAAGCATTCAAGGATCGCGCACATGGAGTCACTCCTTATTAATATAAATTTGTCTCGAGGTGGAACGGAGACATGACGAAACAAGTTGAAACACCGCTGCTCCATCTTATACAACCGCCGCTGTAACGCCTCCATTAAAGTTGATTTTTTGTAGAATTATGTACCCCCAAATCCGAATTGGCAAGGTGTCGTGAGGCGGATCGAAGAGGACGATCCGCATCGAGTACGCGGAGAGCGACGTCGGGGCGTTCGCTCCACCCACGACGATATGACCACCTTCGAAGGCTTTATAGAGGATCTCGTGCGCGGCGTCGCGAGAGTTCGGAGCGGCCACCCGACGGGCGAGCGCGGCATTGTCCCGGATCATCGGTCCGAGGTTGAGCTTCGAGAACCGTCGCGCCTTGAGGTCGGTGGGTTGGATGATGAGGATCGGCGACGGATCGTAGTCGATGTAATAGCCGAGGATGTTCTCCAGGATCGTCGTCTTCCCCACGCGGCCGGCGGTCATGAACGTGACCTCCTCCACGCCGGGCTCGACGATGGCGTCCATCATCTCGACCTGGTAGGGGGCCCGGTCAACGTGGTACTTTCCCCACTCGGGAGCGGTTTCGCGGCTGAGAAACCGGTTGCGTTCGGCCCACTGACTTGGCGTGAGCTTCGGAGGCGGGGCGAACAGCTTCCACGCGCGTGGGATCACCTCCAGCGTCAGATGCCGCAGGGCCTCGGAGGAGCTCCGGAATGCGCGAGAGTTCGGTGAGGAGTTCACGACCGGCCTGCTCCAAGACGGCTTCGACCTCCGACAACGTCGTGAGGCCCAGGAGCTGTGGCGCCAGGCGCTTGTAGTCCGAGAGGATCCGCGTGCGCGTTGCCTCGAGCGGACCCCGAATGATCCGCTGGACGTCCGGGGCAACGAGTGTCTCCTTGCGCAGTCGTGCCAACTCGAGCTCTTTGAGATCGGCCTGGGCCTTTGCGAGTCGGCCCTTCGATTGCAGCGCATCCTCTCCTCCGGCACGCAACTCGGCGATCTGTCGCTTGAGGTCGTCGATATACCAATGG
>QZKU01000021.1 GCA_003598085.1 Candidatus Abyssobacteria bacterium SURF_5 | reverse complement strand
CGTTGGATGTATCGCTTGCTCTTGTCCGAAATGGCCCGCTGTCTTGAATCGCATGAGAACGGACACCAGGAAACCTTTGTGTCTGGGCACCTTAGTGATTTGTTTTTCCTTCAAGGATTTGATAGTAAGCAGTGCAGATGCATGCAGACTCGAAAACCATTTTACCTGTATGCCGATTAATGGGATTATCGGTGAGCTTTAGCTTGCCCGGCGATCGAGTTCCGCATGAATCGTATCAACGATCGCTTTGTAGTCGGGTGGCAACTCTATAGGCACATTGGCATACAGCGGCTTGAAGCCGCGCAGTTTCTTGGTGTGATATTTGAGCTTGAAATCGGTGAACTTCAGCCCGTGAGCAGTGGAAATCACCACGACCCGCTCGCCTGACTTGATCATGCCTTTCTTCACCAGCTTAAAGAGGACCGATAGCGCCACGCCGGTGTGCGGGCAACAGAAGAGGCCGGTCGTATCCGCGAGCGCAGCCGCGTTCGCCAATTCGTCTTCGCTCGCCTGCTCGACGACGCCGTCGAATTCCTTGAGCACCTTGATCGCCTTGTGGATGCTCACCGGATTGCCGATCTGGATCGCGCTCGCGAGCGTCTTCTTCGCCTTCCTCGGCTCATACCTTTCAAATTCGGTCAGGTAGCTGAGATATAATGGATTTGCGTTCTCCGCCTGCGCACAGGCGATGCGCGGCCGCTTCGTGATCAGGCCGAGCTGCTCCATCATCAGGAAGCCCTTCCCCAAGGCCGTAACATTTCCAAGGTTGCCTCCCGGGATCACGACCCAGTCGGGCACACCCCAGTCGAATTGCTGCACGATCTCCATGCTGATGGTTTTCTGGCCCTCGATGCGCAGCGAGTTCATCGAGTTCGCAAGATAGATGTTGTTTTTCCGGCAGACTTCCTGCACCATTCGCATGCAGCCGTCAAAGTCGGTATCGAGCGAGAGCGTGATCGCGCCGTTCGACAGCGGCTGAATGAGTTGCGGGATCGAGACCTTGTTACGGGGAAGAAAAACAATCGCCAAGATGCCCGCCGCCGCGCAATAGGCGGCCAGCGCGGCCGAAGTGTCGCCGGTCGAGGCGCAGGCCACCGCCGGAATCCGGATGCCTTCCGACCGCATCTGCTTCACCATCGAGACGAGAACCGTCATGCCGAGGTCCTTGAATGAGCCGGTGTGGCTGTTGCCGCACTGCTTCACCCACAGGTCCTCGAGCCCGACCTGCTTTCCCAGCCGCTCCGCCCAGAACAGGTTGCTGCCACCCTCGAACATCGAGACGATATTGTCGTTCTTGACAGCCGGACAGACGAGTTCCTTCTTACCCCAGACCGAGCTGCCATACGGCCATTCGGTCTTCATGAAGCGCTCATCGAACAGCCGCCTCCACTCGTCGCTGCTCCTCTTCTGGAGCGCAGTCATGTCGTGGCGCACCTCGAGCAGGTTGCCGCACTTGGGGCAATTGTAGATGACCTCGTTCAGCGGATGCCTTCCGTCACACCCGCCTATGCATTGAAACCACGCTCGGTATTCCACAAGCTTTCCCGCAGTTCACCGCGACGATTACTTAATTACCAAGGGAATTATAGCATGGATTTGTAAAGAAGCCAAACACCGAATCGAGGGCATATATTAAGACACGGATTAATAGAGCCGGACCGCGCCGAAACCAGGTCAGACCTGTCTCGCACAGCGAAGTTAAGGTCCGAAATCATTACAACTCCCAAGTATCGGCGAAATGGGCGGGAATCGCTTTCCGGTAGGTGCGAATTCATTCGCACAGTCTCCGAGCACTGCAGGAGAGGCCGAATGAATTCGGCCCTACCTACCTTCCGGGCGCCTCCCATTTTCCCGGGCGGTTTAGCAGGCTGTCCTCAGGCCCAAGACTTTTAGCGACCGTAGCGAGGCATCCTGCCTGCTTCATTTCGTACCTGAAAGGAGAGGAAACTGCGGAGAATACCGCTTTCCGGTAGGTGTGAATTCATTCGCACAGTCTCCGGGCTTGCACTGCAAGAGAGGCCGAATGAATTCGGCCCTACCTTCCGGATGCCTCCCATTTTCCCGGGCGGTTTAGCAGGCTGTCCTCAGGCCCAAGACTTTTGGTGACCGTAGCGCAGGCATCTTGCCTGCTTCATCCCGTAATTTGTGAGAAAGCCTTGCAGGCTGAAAGCCTGCGCTACATCCGGAAGCCTGCGCTACATATTGAATTCTGAATCCGTTTCGGGCGCCAACGTTCACTAAATTTTTGACGCCTTTTTCTTGTGGTGATAGAATCGTTGCAACCATCGTGCGGCCAATGCAGATCTTGGGGGGAAAGAACATGCTGAAAAAATTTGGAATCGCAGTGGGAATTCTTATCGGCGCGTTGGTGCTCCTGGCGGCGGCGGGACCGCTGATTGCGCGGCCGCTGTCCGAGACGAAGCTCATGGAGTTGGGCGTCCTCGCAAAAGATGCCGCTTTCGTGGATGTGAACGGCGTGCGCACGCATTATGTAGCGAAAGGCCAGGAAGACGAGCCGATCATCTTCATTCACGGGTTTTCTTCATCGCTCTATACGTGGAGCGCCTGTCTCGACGCGATTGCTCAGCAGCACCGCGTGTACTCGCTCGATCTTGAGGGCTTCGGCTTCTCAGAAAAGCCCGCCATCGAGTATACCGTTGACCGTTACGCGGATTTCATGATTGGTTTCATGGACGCTCTTAATATCAAGTCCGCCGTCCTTTGCGGCAACTCGATGGGCGGAAACATCTCCTGGCGCACGGCGCTCAAGTACCCCGACCGCGTGAGCAAGCTCATTCTGGTCGATGCCTCCGGCTATCCCTCGAAGGACTCGGGAAAGCACAAGGGACTGCCTTTCCTGCTGAGATTGGGGCGCCTGCCGGGCGTAGGCGAACGGTTCGGTTTTTTCGCTTCGCGCGGCCAAATCCGCTCCTCGCTTGAAAGCGCGTATTGTGAGGACTCAAAAGTAACAGATCATACGGTTGATATGTATTATTATCCGCTGAAAACCGAGGGCGGCATGCGCGCCGTGCTCGCGCGGATGCGGGGTTCGAGCGAAGACCTGAAGGAATGGGCCGCGAAAATCCCTTCGCTCACGCTGCCGGCGCTCATCGTTTGGGGCGAGAATGACACTTGGATTCCCGCGGAAAACGCCTATAATTTTCACGAAGATATCGCCGGTTCAAAGCTGGTCATTCTTCCGGGGTGCGGCCACCTGCCGCAAGAAGAATTTCCGCAGGAATTCGCAAGGCATGTCCTTGAGTTTCATGATTGATACAAGAACGTATTGGATGGCGCTCTTCTAAGCCGAACCGTGATCAATTCGTCCGAATCTATCATTGAGTTCGCTGACGTTCTTCGCCACCAGATTTTTCGATCTTCGAATCCTATCAGTTTCTTTGACTCCATGATATGTTCTGTGTATGATAAGAAAAAGGTGGGACAAATAAGAATCGAGGGAACCGTGGGCATAGACGAAAAGCTGGTCAACGAGATCGTACGGCGAATATTGGCTATCGCCAGCCCGAACCGCATTATTCTGTTCGGTTCCGCGAGCACAGGCGGGATGACCCGCGACAGTGATATTGACCTCCTCATCCTGGAGGATTCGCCGGGCAACGTTCGCGAGGAAAGTGTGCGCCTGCGTGATGCTCTCCGAGGACTCGGCTATCCTTTCGACGTTATTGTGATGCCGACCGAGCGTTTTGAGGAAACCAAGAGCATCATCGGCGGAATTGCCTATCCCGCCAACAGATCGGGCAGGGTAATCTATGAAGCCGCCTGAGCAAGCAAAGCGCCAGCTTGTCAAGCAATGGCTTGCCAAAGCTGAAGAAGATTTCGGGTTGGCCGAACACCTTCTTTCAGAGCATTCGCCATATCTCGGCGCTGTGGGTTTTCACAGTCAACAGGCCGCCGAGAAATACCTGAAAGCTTTCCTCGTTTATCACCAAATCGACTTTCCCAAGACACACGACTTGGTTGAAATTCTCGACCTTCTGGAGCCGGTCGCCCCGGCGTTGGCTCAGTCGCTTCAGGACATTCGCGCTTTGAACCCCTATGGAGTCGAAATCCGATATCCCGGAGATATCCCGGAACTGAGTGCGAATGAGGCCCACTTGGCGGTCGAACTTGCGGGTAAGGTGCGAAAAGAAATTCTCGCAACAATAAAGGGTCAAACGTAACGGGTCGCGACCCTTCGGGTTTTCGTCGAGCTCGCCTGACGCAATCCGGCGGGCAAAACTTTGGTCGTCGCAGTTTTTTCACCAGCCACGGCGAGATCGATCCGTATCTACAGGCCCCGCTCCTTCCTCGCCTGATCGATGGTACGGTTCAAAGACATGTCGACCAGCCAGGGGACGAATCGGTTCGCGACGTGCAGCAGCTTTCCTGAAAAGCCGGGAATGATAATGAACGAGCCTTTCTCCATCCCTCTGATCGCCGCGCGCGCGACTTCGTCGGCGTGCATCAGCTTGGCGCCTTTGGAGATCCTCAGGTTTTCCAGCGGCTTTTCTCTCGTATCGTTTTTGAAGCGTTCCGTATCGACGTCCGGCGGACACAGCACCGACACATGGACTCCGTGAGGGCGAAGCTCGCTCCTCAGCGCCTCCGAAAATCCGAAAACGGCGAACTTCGAGCCGCTGTAGCCGGTGAATCCGAATATCCCCTTCAGGCCGGCAAGGCTCGAGATATTCAGTATCCAGCCCTGTTTTCTCTCGATCATGCCGCCGACAACCTGTTTCACCGTGTAAACGGTGCCCAGGTAATTCACTTTGATTTCGGTTTCGATATCCGAGACGGGCAGCTTTTCGACGTAGCCGGGCAGAGAGAAGCCGGCCGAATTGACAAGGACGGCCGGAGGACCGCACTGGGCCTCTGCCGCCTTGACGGCCGCTATGACAGCATCGAGGTTCGAAACATCGGCGCGATAATACCCGAACTTCTGCGCGGGATTCACAGCCGCTCGTTTCAATTCCTCGGTCGCAGCCGCGAGCGGTTCTTCGCGCCGGGCTATCAGAAACACATTGGCGCCGAGTTTCGCGAGCTCATCCGCAATGGCTCTCCCTATTCCCAGCGAGCCGCCCGAGACGATGGCGCATTTTCCGTTGATATCCATGGATTCTTCTCCGCATATAAGACGCATCGGGCGGCCACATGGGGCCGCCCCTACAAAAAACAATCGAAAAACCCTTTAGACGATCCACATTACCCGGGCCGTCCCCTGCGAAAACCCATTGACAGGCTTGTTTAAAGAATCCGTATTGTTCCGATCGCCCCTACGGAAACCAATTGAAAATTCGTTTAGACGATCCCTATTAGCCGGGGCCGTCTTCTGCGAAAAACAATTGACGGACTTGTTTAGAAAACATGTACTTACTGGCCGCCCGTACCGAGAAAAACTGACAGGCTTTTCAGATGGGCCACATAGTCAAGGACTATCGGCCTGAACCGGCATGGGCCACTTACTGCGTATTACGCCATCTCCTTCGCCACCTGCGCGGCGGCCTCGATGGTCTTGTCGATATCCGCTTCGGAATGCTCGGTGCACAGGCTTCCGCCGCCGTGCACCAGGTAGATGCCGTGGTTGAGCATGCGGAACTGAAACTCCATGTTCTTGAAGAGATCGGTCTTCATGAAAACATCCATGATGGTATTGATCTCCGGATTCGGCTCGTGCGGGAACAGGACGATAAACAGCGACGATATTCCCTGCGCGTACGCATTGATTCCGCAATCGCCCATCGCCTCCATGATCCCTTTGCGCAGCCGGTCTGCCCGTTTCTCGAGGACGGGGTAAATCTCGTCGCGCCTGTCGCGATAGATGGTCACCGCAGTCTTACCCGCAATCATGGATAAAGGATTCGCGGAGTAAGTGCCGCCACCGATGAAGACCTTCTCGTCCTTAACCATCGAGCGGCGCGGGTCTGCCAGGCTCATGATGTCGCGTCTTCCTGCGATTGCGCCGCATGGCATTCCGCCGCACAGGTTCTTGCCCATGGTGCACAGATCGGGCGTCACGCCGAAATATTCCTGCCCACCGCCGGGCGCAAGCCTGAAGCCGGTGATCACCTCGTCGAAAATCAGGACCGCCCCCTTCTCGCGTGTCAGCTCGCGCAGGCCGCGAAGGAACTCGGGCTTGCAGGCGACTCCGCCGCCGGAGGTCACGATCGGCTCGACAATGATCCCTGCGAAATCGTCGCCGACCTCGGCTACGATCTGCTTGACCGCTTCGAGATCGTTTATCGGGAACGCCCGCATGTACTGCCGCAGTTCGGGCAACAGGCCCATGCTTTCCGGCATGTCGTACGGCGGCTGAACCGCGACCGACAGGTCGGGGTTGCTGCCGTGCCATCCGCCGATCGCCTTCAGCATCGTCTTCTTGCCGGTGAACGCGCGGGCGAGGCGGACGGCATACATCGTGGCTTCGGTGCCGGAGCAGCAAAAGCGCACCATCTCCGCGGAGGGAACCACCTCGCACACCAGTTCGGCCAGTTCGACCTCGTGCCGGTTCACAAATCCCCAGTGAGTCCCTTTTGGCACCGCGCGCTTGAGGGCCTTCACGATCTCCGGCGGATTATGTCCGAGGATCAGGCCGGAATGGCCGTCCCAGTAATCGATGAACTCGTTGCCGTCGACGTCTCGGAATTTGCCGCCGTATGCCTCCTTGATATACACCGGATACGGCTGGCTGAAACGCAGGTTGTGGGAAACGCCGCCGGGCAGCACTTTTTCCGCCCGTTTGTACAGCCTCTTCGATTTCTTTGTGTTGATTGAGTATTCCATTCGAATTCCTCTCTGAAAGTGGGGGAATAGAAGAAAATAGATATACCTGAACCAGCCCTGATTATACGATGAAACGAAAACAGAAGCAACTTCAGTTCTTGGGCAGATGAGGAGCACAAGTAACGATTAAGATCGAATGAAAGAGTTACTGAATGAAAAACCTGTAGATTTCTCTGAGAAGAGAAACTGCACCCAGCAGGATCATTGCTGCGCTGACCGAAAAGAGGATCAGAAAAGGGTAAATCGTTCGGTATACCATTTTCATTGGCACGTTGCCGTATTGCAGGATTCCGTTTACGGTATCGTTCAGGATTATGAGCACCCGGAAAATCTCGGGAATACCTGCCGCCAGGAGCGCGATAGCGCTTATCCACAACATGTCCCGCATTGCTTTCGACTTGTTCATGATGATTGCGAGCAGGGCGGCCGTGATCATGAAGAGGCCGCGGAGCAGCAGCATCTCGTTGCTTCCCAATCCCTGCTGCAGCGGCAGCCGCCACTGAAAGAGAAACGGGAGCGTCATGAACGAGCCTGTCACCGCAACGGCTATGAGCACGAAGAATTGCAGAAAATGAAGAGGGCTTTTTTTGGACACCGGCGCCGGCGTCAGATAAAGAGAAAAAGCTGCTGTGCCGATGATGAGTAGACCGATGAACGCTCTCGCCATATCTGCCTTACTTGCAGCCGATAGCCGACAGGTCGGGCGGCTGCAACTCCTGGGCGAACTGCGCCATGAAGGGGCTGACTGGGAAATTTTGCGGTTTCAGTGGCTGCACGTATTTGATGAACTCGACGTGCCCGTCCATGTAGCACACGTTCGCGCCGAATGGCCGGTGGCTGAAAAACATGAGGCTTGGCCCGACCTGGTCGCAGATGAGCGGGACGCCTCGCGCCGGCACGTACCAGATATCTTGGAAGAAAATGTCCTCCACTTGCGTCCTGGTCCGGAAAATTATGTTGGAGCCCAGATTCCCTTTCCCATCCCAGCCGATCTTGCTCAAGTCGATATCGTCATCCCTCGTTTCAGTAGGATAAGCACCAAACTGCTGTCCGAACCCGTTCAGCGCAGCTTCCCGCCCCGCCTCCGCCTCCGTATCATTCGTGATCAGATAGCCGGTATAGATGTAGCTGATGCTTGTCAGGCACTCAGGATCTTGTGTGCCGTCACGAGTGAAGGTTGTATCTTTTTCAAAATAGAGGCTGGAGGGACAGCCGAATACATTCAAGTCGCTGATGTATTCCGGAAAGATGGACTTGCCTTCCACTGTCATATTCTCGAAAATATCGTCTTTTGGGGGATACCATCCCCTGTTCTCCTCGGCATAAAGAGATAATGCCAGGCCGATCTGTTTCAGATTGCTCGCGCAAACGGTCCGTCGCGACGACTCTCTCGCCTTCTGCAGGGCCGGCAACAGCATACTCGCCAGGATCACGATGATCGCCATGACAACCATCAATTCTATGAGGGTGAAACCACCCTTATTCCGGCATCGACTTCTATGGACGGTAGCGATCATCCCTCTTGTCTCGTGCCTCTCACGGAAAAGCGCCGCTTCGGCTCCTGTCTTTTGGAGATTGCGCCGCGGTCGCCGGCGGAAAAATTCGCTCCAGATTTCTCGTTTTTACATCGAACAAATACAGAACCTTGACGTCTTTCCTTAAAGTAACCGCAAAAGCGTCGCGCAGGCTGCAGTATGCTCGGGGAACATGCTCTTTGGAAAGAAGCGTTTCCGTCTGGCCTGATGCCGTATCAAGAATAACCGTTTTCGGCGGTTCCCCCTTCAGTTCCCCTTCCACCGTGTACTGATTGGTGGAATAATAAAGCCGGTTCTTCTGAGGAGGAAAATATACAGCGCCGATTGCATTGCCCTCGGGATCCAATGCGCTGTCGAATGAATACGTGATTTGCCCGCTATCGATGTCCATTTTCCGCAACACAACGGGGAAATATTCTTTCAGTTTTCGAGAGGTCAGCACAATGGCTTCATTGGCATAAGGAGAGGGGTAGAGTAGTGGCCTGACTTCAAAATCATCGTATTCGAGCAGTTTGCTCAGGAACCCGCCTTCAATATCATATTTGACTATTTTCCTCTTGTCGGAACAAACGCAAAGAATACTCTTGCCATCACCGCTCCAATACGGAATCCCTTTGTACAAGATGTCCGGCAACTGCACCCAGATCGGCTCTCCGACCAGCTTCATGTACAGGTACTCCTTCATCTGGTTCGCAAATAGCTGCCACTTCCCGTCGGGCGAATAGGGTCGCTGCCAGCCGCCCCACATGAGCTTGTGCTTCTCGACAACGGAATCAGAGTCGACGCTGTAAACGTAACTGTCGTAAAAATACCGGTTATGAGGCCGCGCCATCGTGTAGAAGAGGTGGAGCGAATCCGGCGTGCATCCAATCCATCCGCTTGTTTCAGGAAGATTCAATTTGCGAAGCGTTTTCTCTTCCAGCAGGTAAACATAAGTATCGAGTGTGCCGAATGTTCCGGATTCATTCCGTACCCGGAAAAAGAGCTTTTCGCCATCGGGGGAAAAGACCGGGAAGAGCACTGTCCCATGATATTCTTCATTTGAAAGCCGCCACTTATCGCTGGGAACGAACGGGTTTTCATTCCTGCGGAGCACGACGATGCCCGCTGCAGCAATAAAACAACATATTCCGACAGCCAACGACCATCTTTTCATCAGCGAAGAGCTCTGTTTTCGCGTGACCTGGAATCAACCCCTCGGGGACGGAAATGCAGCAACATGGATTAGTGCAGGTGAATTTATTATATATTATCCGCAATATTTGTCAATGAGGAAATCTCTCGCGGATTGCCATTTCTGTCAAGCTTTGTTATTCTTTTTGGTAAGCGGACGGCGAGGTATTTCCATGTTTTGGGGGAGGAGCTTTCTTGAATGACCAGTTGAAAATCGATCTGTACAGGAAAATGGTGCTCATACGCCGGTTTGAGGAGAAAGCCGGGCAAATGTACCAGCGAGCCAAAATATCGGGCTTTCTTCATTTATATATAGGCGAAGAGGCCAACGGCGTCGGCGCCATAAGCGCTATCCGCGACGATGATTACGTGACCACCGGCTACCGCGAGCACGGCCAGGCCCTCATGAAGGGGATCGAGCCGAAATTGATCATGGCCGAATTGTTCGGAAAGGAGACGGGCATCTCGAAGGGCAAGGGCGGTTCGATGCACATCTTCAGCCGGGAAAAGAGATTCCTGGGCGGCAACGCGATCGTTGCCGGAAACCTGCCGATCGCGGTCGGGGCGGGTCTTGCCGTCAACTACCGAAAAGGTGACCAGATAGTGTTGTGCATGTTCGGCGACGGCGCCGTCAACGAGGGCGCCTTTCACGAGTCTTTCAACCTCGCATCGCTGTGGCACCTGCCGGTTCTCTTCTTCTGCGAGAACAACCGCTATGGCATGGGGACCCCGGTGGAGAAGGCCTCCTCGATTGAAGACCTCGGCAAGCGCGCCGCCTGCTACAACATGGACTGGCAGATCATCGACGGTATGGATGTTATCGAGGTGTACGAGGCGACGAAAGCGGCGGCGGAACGTGTCCGCACGCGCAAACGGCCGGAGATGATCGAAACGAAGACGTACCGCTTCCGCGGCCATTCAGTGGCCGATCCGGAGGTCTACCGCACAAAAGAAGAAGTGGAACAATGGAAACTGCGCGATCCGATCATCCGGATGCGGAACAAATTGAAGGCCGACGGCATCCTCAGCGATGAAGCGGATAAAGCGATTGCCGACGAGGTGGAAAAAATCGTGAACGACGCGATCGAGTTTGCCGACGCATCCGAATTTCCGCCCGACGCGGCCGTGTGCGAACACGTATATGCGGGGAAATTCTGACATGGCTGTGATGCGATATCGAGAAGCGCTTGGAGACGCGCACGCGGAGGAAATGCGGCGCGACCCGAATGTCTTCCTCATGGGCGAAGAAGTGGGCGTGTGGGGGGGCTCCTACAGGGTGACGGCAAAACTGCTCGAGGAGTTCGGCCCGGATCGAGTCATTGATACCCCCATTTCCGAAGAAGTGATAGTCGGCGCGGGTATCGGGGCGGCGATGGCGGGCCTCAGACCGATCGTCGAGCTCATGACCGTCAACTTCTCGCTCCTCGCGATGGACCAGATCATCAACCACGCCGCAAAATTCTACTATATGTCGGGCGGCCAATTCCCGATTCCGATGGTGATTCGCGCTCCCGGCGGCTCCGGCCATCAACTGGGCGCACAGCACTCACAGAACCTCGAGGCCCATTTCGTGCACACGCCCGGCCTGAAAGTGGTCATGCCGTCCACGCCGGCCGACGCAAAGGGCCTGCTCAAGAGCTCGGTCCGCGACGACGATCCGGTCATCTTCCTCGAACATGAAGCCCTCTACGGAATGCAGGGTGAGGTCCCCGATGTCGAGGATTATCTGGTTCCGCTCGGAGTGGCAGACATCAAGCGCGAAGGCAGCGATCTCACCATCGTGACGTGGTCCCGCATGGTGCATATCTCGCTCGAGGCGGCTGAAAAACTCGAAAAGGAAGACGGTATAAGCGTGGAGGTCGTAGACCCGCGCACGCTGAAGCCGTTTGACATCAACGCCGTCGCCAGGTCGGTCGAGAAAACCGGGCGGCTCGTCATTGTCGAGGAAGATTGCCGCACCGGCGGAGTCGGCGCCGAAATCGCCGCCTCGATCGGCGAGCGCGCCTTCTACAGCCTCGATGCGCCCGTTGTGCGAGTCGCGGGCGCCGACATACCGATGCCGTACTCGAAGCACCTCGAGCACAGCGCCATCCCACAGGTTGACGACGTGGTCTTCGCCGTAAAAAAGATGTTGACCCGCGCTTAGCCGGGTAAGAATCACCGACAGGAACAGACTCTTCAAAGCCGTGTCATCACCTTTGCGCAAAGGCATATGTCATGAGGAAGATTCTAACCCCAAAGCGAAAGGACCGGCCATGGGAAATAAAGTCACCGTCCGCTACCTCGAAAACCTCCAGCACCAGGTGATCGCATACCCACACTCCTTCATTGTTGATGAACCCATGGGCGAGGGCGACGGCCTCGGCCCTAATCCGTACGATCTTCTTCTGAGCGCTCTCGGCGCGTGCACCGCGATGACGCTGCTCATGTACGCCGAGAGAAAGAAAATCCCGATCGAAACCGTCAGCGTCGAGCTCGACCACCAGCGAACCTACCGCGACGACTGCGTCGACTGTACGGAAGAGGAAAGGCGGCTCGAGAAGATTACGCGCAAGATCACGATCAGAGGGGACATCACCGATGAGCAAAAGAACCGCCTGCTGGAGATTGCGAAAAAATGTCCGGTTCACAGAACGATCATGTCGAAGCCTGCAATCGAGGACAGCATAGAAGTGTTCGACTAGCACGCCAAGAAGGAGAGAACTCATGGCCGCCGAAGTTATCATGCCGCGTCTGAGCGATACGATGGAAGAAGGCCGCATCATCAAATGGCTGAAAAAGGTGGGCGATCCGGTCAAGGAGGGCGAGCTGCTCCTTGAAGTGGAGACCGATAAAGCCGATATCGAGGTCGAAGCCTTCGACACCGGCATCCTCATCGAGATAACGGCCGAAGAAGGCGAAACCATCAAGGTCGGCGAAAAGATCGGCCTCATCGGCTCAAAGGAAGAGGCGAAGGGAATACGCAAACCGGCGGCACCCGCCGAGGAGGCCCACCCGGCGAAACCGGAACGACCGCCTCGAGCGGAGAAAGCGGAGGAAGAAGAAAAACCGGAGGAATCCGCCGCCGTCGAGGAGATTCTGGAAGAAGAAGCAAAAGCCGAAGCCCCCGAGAAGGAGAAAGCAAAACGAGCGACCGAAGAGGAAAAACGGAAGCGCGAGGAAGAACAGAGAAGAAAAAAGGAAGAACGAAAAGAAGAAGAGAGGTACCGGCGGGAAGAAGAGGAGCGCCGAAAAGAATATGCCGAGGAGGCGCGCCGGCGGGCCGAAGAACTCAAAGAGAAGCCGCGCAGGCCGGAGCCGGCGGTCAGCATTCACATGGATCAGCGCACCGCGATCGATAAATTCGTCGCGAGACGCGCCCCCGGAAAGGCAACCGTCTCGCCGCTCGCCCGCGAACTCGCTCAGAAGCACGACATCGACCTCTCCCAGATCACGGGCACCGGCCCCGGCGGCGAAATCGTCAAGCGCGACATCGAACAGGCCGTCTCCGCAAAGGCAAAGGCGGGGCCCGCGGCAAAAATCGAGGTGCTCCGAAAAGCGCGGGAAGTGCGCGCGACTCCTCTCGCCGTCGTCCTGGCCGAGCGAGAGGGGGTCGACCTCGAAGAGGTGCGGGGAACCGGCATCGACGGCAGAATCCGCGAAACCGATGTCAAAGCCTATGTCGCGCGCCGCTGCAACGAGCGCGGCGAGGAATTCCAGGAACTTAGCTTGATGCGTAAAACCATCGCGCGCCGCATGACCCTCAGCAAGCAGACCATCCCCCATTTCTACCTGAACATGACAATCGACATGGACGCCGCGGTCGAGCTCCGCAAGAAACTGAACGAGGGCAAAAAGGACGAGGAGAAAATCAGTTATAACGACCTGATCGTCAAAGCGTCCGCCCTCGCGCTCGAGGAAGTGCCGGAAGTCAATTCCACCTTCGTCGAGGAGAAAGTACGCGTCAACAAGCGCATCAACGTCGGAATCGCGACCGCAACACCCGACGGACTGGTGGTGCCCGTCATCATGGACGCGAACCGCAAATCCGCCGCCGACATCGCCCGCGAGGCGCGCGACAAGGCCGAGCGCGCGCGCAAAAGGAAACTGCGCCCCGACGAGTACTCCAATGCGACCTTCACCGTCTCCAATCTCGGCATGTTCGGCATCGACCATTTCACCGCCATCATCGATCCCGGCCAGAGCGCGATCCTGGCAGTCGGCGCGCTCGCGCAGGAACCGGTTGTCGTCGACGGACAAGTCCGGCCGAAAAACCTCATGCGCGTCACGCTCTCGTGCGATCACCGGGTCGTCGACGGCTACGTCGGAACGCAGTTCCTCATCAAGCTGAGGGAGCTCCTCGAAAAACCCGAAACGCTGCACGCAAAATCCTGAGGATTGCCGCTCGAACCGTTCAAGACGTCGCGCGAGTTCGACGGCGAGGTCGGACAGCAGCAGCACGGGGAGGCGGAATAGCATTAAAAAAGAAGCCCGTGCTTTCCTCTGTTTCGTTTTTTGATATAATCCTGCGTGAGATGCCCTGCTTTGCGAGCAAATCCGCTCCCAAGAAATCTCATAGACTCGTTCACCCTCGGAATTAAGGTACATGCACAAACTTGCAATTTTTGACATCGATGGAACCCTGATCAATTCCAGCGCAGTTGATGAGGCGTGCTTTGTTCGCGCTGCCGCCGAGGCCTTCGCCATCCGGGACATCGACACGCGTTGGGAAAATTACCTTCACGCAACCGACGGCGCCGTCTTTGAGGAGATTTTTGAGAGACATAGCGAAAGAAAACCCACCCGAGCGGAGGTCCAAAAGCAGATAGATGCATTCGTCCAGCATCTTCGTGAACGCCATCAGCAGAACCCTCTTCTCTTTCACGAAATAAACGGCGCCTCCAATGTTATTCGGGTTCTCAGAGAACACCCGGAATGGAAACCTGCCATCGCGACCGGCACATGGCAAGAAGCAGCCTCATTTAAACTTGAAGCAGCGGGTCTCGACGTGGACGGCATCCCGATCGCCACCGGCTCAGACGCGCACCCACGCGAGGAAATCATTCGGACGTGCATATCCCGCGCACAAGAGGCGTATCACGTGAAACATTTCCAAAAAATCGTGAGCATCGGCGACGCCATCTGGGACATGCGCGCCGCCCAAACCCTCGGGATCCCGTTCATAATGATCTGTCCATCCGCCCCACCAGCCGTATCCGACCCACCCCCCGTCCTCAAAGACTACACCGACATACCCTTGTTCCTCAAGCACCTCGAAAAATAGGGACAGAGCCTATTTATTTTCTGTAAGTCCTTTTATATTAGGTACTTATATTTATCTATCGTCAGTATAAATAGTGTCTTTTATTTATATATAATCATCATCCGGTCCAGTAGAATATCCACACGGAAAGGCCGGAGAAAGAGAAAAGAAGATCGGTGCTTGGGGAGGGCGTACTTATAAGTGACTGTTTATAAGGCACTTACAAATAAAAAATGGGCTCTGTGAGACTGTCCGACGATTAAAGTTGTTGAACTATAGTTCAAGATATTAATTTATGGTTGACAATAGCCTCTTTTTGTGGTATCATCTCCTTC
>QZKU01000020.1 GCA_003598085.1 Candidatus Abyssobacteria bacterium SURF_5 | reverse complement strand
AGAGAGCCAGAGAAAATGTAGTGCCTAGAGCTTTTTCTGTCTCTGTAAGTTCTTGATACAAAATAGCTTAATTTTTCAAACTGTCGAAAATGAGTCAAACGGCAGATCTCGCACACCGGCGTCGTTTCAGTTGCCGTGTACAGGTTTCTCGACATGATCTCCTCGACCCAAAGCTGGGGCCCCGGAGCCTCACTCTCTTCGGTTGCGAGCGCAGCCGAAAATAGTTCGTGGATATCCTGATAGTCGAAAGATGCCCCGAGCCGGCGAACCTCCTCCCGGATTACATCCCGCATCGAAATCATGCCGAGCAGCCGGTTATTCTCATCCGTTACCGGCACGCCCGTGATCCCTCTCTCGGAAAGAAGCTTGGACAGATCTCGAATCGAGGCTGAATAATGGATCGTGATGACGTCGCGCGTCATTATGTCTTTTGCCAGAAGCATACCGTCAGCTTCCGAACCGATACGTGGCTCCCATCAGGTCGAGCAGCGAAAGCAGAAAATCGTTGGCCCTGATTCGGCAGAGCCCCCCGCGCGCGCATGCCCGCTCGCCGTATGCTTCAACCGAATCCGCAAGAACGCCTTCTCCGTGGATCAACACGGGAACAGGATCGGCGCTGTGTTCGCCGATCGAGCAGGGGGTGGAATGATCTGCGGTAATCGCCACGTAGGTTTCGTTGGGGTGTTCGACTTCGTTAAGTATTGTTTGAAGCATTCCATCGGTACGCTCGATGAAAGCCAGTTTTTCCCTCGGTTTGTTATCGTGAGCCATCAAATCGGCGGCCTTGACGTGAATCACGACAAGGTCAGTCTCCTTCAAAGCCTCGACGGCGAGGCGCGCCTTTTCCTCCAGATCGGTATCGATATTCGCCGTGAGCTTCTCATTCGTGAGAACTTTGAAGCCCGCCATCTGCGCGATTCCGACCACCGTGCTTTCCCCCGTGATGCAGCTTCCTTTGATATCGAACCGCTCGGCAATACTGCGCATCTTTACTGCCATGCCGGCCCCTCGCGTGATAACGATATTGGCCGGAAGCAATCCCTTTCTCACGCGCTCGCGATTGATTTCGTGGCTCTGCAGGATTTCATGAGATTTCCGGACGAATTCGTTCACCAAATGAGCCGTCTTCTCCGCCAGCGGCTGGCCCGGCCGTTTCGGCCTTACCTCCCGGAGAGGTTCCCCCTCACTCGACGGGCCCGGATCGGAATCGGTCACCTCGGCCGAGAGTCGCTCGCCGCTCAACACCAGAACCGCCCTGTGCTCGGTGGCCGGGCGAAAAACGGCGCGCACCCCGTTTCCGAGAGGAATACCATTCAGAGCGGCGGCCAATGCCTCTGTATGGCGGATGCGTCCGGCCCGCCGGTCGATGACAATGAGATTATCATTCACTGTCGCGAAATTGCATCGGAAGGCGACATCGCCGGGCTTGAGCGAGATTCCCACGCCGGAAGCCTCGATCGGCCCGCGTCCCCAATACACCTTGAGCGGGTTGTACCCGAACAGCGCCAGATGCCCTACATCGGTTCCAACTCGAATGCCGGGCGACAGAGGGTCCATCAATCCGGTGATCCCCTCCCTGGCCAAACGATCAAAGCAAGGAGTGTCTGCGGCTTCGAGAGGCGTGAGATTCCCCAGTTCTTTGATTGGCCTGTCGCCGAGACCGTCGATAATCAACATGATCGCTTTGCGAGTCGTTTTCATCTGGCTTCCTTCGCGGTAAATCGTTGAACAGCCGAATGGGCCACATGAAGGACCGATTCAGACAGGTCGGGTTCGCCTTCCAACGGAATCGGTATATTATCCGCGTATACGACGCGCAGGCCGGCCTCAAGGCCGATCGCAGTGACGACGTCGATCGCGGCTGCTTTTACTTCCGTCAACAGGACAGTAGGCTTCTCTGTCGCGAGAACCGCGGCAAGATCCTCCCGCAGCTTCGGTCGATGTGAAAGATGATGACTCATGGCCACTACATCGCACCGGTATTCCCGCTCCAGACTCTCGCGGATCTTCTCTCCGGCAGCCGGCGGCGCGGTCGTCGTAAGGACAACCCTCTCTCCCCCGATTTCCTCGAGCGGCTTCGGCCGGAAGATGGTTTTCACGAGCCGGATCGAAGGATTCACCCGGTAGATGGCGGCTTCCATTTCGGCGATCTTCTGTTTATCGGCCAACGGCTCCTCGCACATGGTCAGGACGCACAGGTCGCTCTTACGAATGCGATACGGCCCCATATAGCCGGTGATGTATTCGATCGCCTGGTTCGCGCCGACCGCCATGATCCACGCATCCGTCGCAACGGGGGGCATGGACGCACCGCTGCCCTCGAACACAATGAAATCGCACGGCAGTTCATTCGCCACCTTCGCGCCTTCCGGAACGACCGAAACAAAGACCACCCCCGAAAAACCGCCGCCGCATCTGCGGCATCCGACGGTGGTCAGCCGCGTCATCAGGGCGTCCTCATAGTGGTCGCTTGCCGCATGCTTGCCTCTCCTGCTTTCCGCCAGCAGATGCTCCGGCGTCAGCCGGATTTTCCCGCCTTCGATCACCTCCGGCTGAGGAGGGCCGCCGCGCCCCATGGTGACGATGCACGGAGTAAACGACGCTCGAACATTCTCTTGCCCGTTCAAGGCGCGGGCGACGAATGCGGCCAGCGCCGTCTTGCCCACGCGCTTGCCTGTGCCGCCCACAGAAAGCGAGGGCTTCTTGCACACGGTTTCATACCGCGGGGGGTCGAATCGAAAATCGGCGCCCTCATACGGGATGTCGTGTGAAATGATCAAATTGGCGAACTCGAAGCGCCTGCGGCTGCTGACGACCGGCTCGTCGCTCAAGTCGACAACGATGTCCGGCCGGTGCCGTTCGATTGCCGCCGTTATGGCTGTAAACGGGTCCTTCTCGATGGTGACGGGCAGCCCCAGCGCTTTCAAATCCTCCGGCGTCCCGATCTTCTCCATGCCTCCGATAAATGCGGCCGCCGTAGCCTCATACCCGCGGCTGCGCGCCACCGAAGAAATGCCGTCTCGATTAACAGGGATATAGTGCTCTCCGTCGATGAGGAATAACGCTTTCATTTCGCCATATGAAGGTACGTTCTATCGTGGTTCTTGATCAAGTCCGTAAGGTATTTGACGATAGTGGTCACGGTCTGGTCGAAGCTTTCGTTGTCGAAAACGGGCACGCCGTGCATGTGCGCCTGTAACACAATGAAATCCTGAATTCTTCTGATCGCCTCAAAGTTCTTCAGGTACTTGTCAGCGCTGCGAGTGGAAGTCTGCTCGCTGCGAATAAGAAAACGTTCGCGATGAACGTCCTCGTCCTCTGTCGTAATGACGAGTTTGCACACGAGCGCATCGCCGCCGTAATCGCGCTTTATGAAGCCCGGCACAAGATGAACGCCGTCGAGAATTGTGCTGATTTTTTCGTTCAAGGCGCGATCCATCAGAGCGTATACACCAGCCGACACGCGCAAGGCCTGTTCCATGAAGGCGGCAATAACGACGTCATCCTTGATGCCCCTTGGCCAGTCATAAGCCCGCCAGGCATCGAAGGAAGACTTGTGAATCGTGGGCATTAACTCGGTGGAAAACATGATCCGCATGACCTCGCGAACCGAATCGGTCGAGATGACCCGGGTGATCCCGAGCCGGTGCGCGAGTTCCACCCCGATTGTGGACTTGCCGGTTCCGGCTGTGCCGCCGATCAGGATGATGAGGGGACGCGCGGGCTTCTTCAGCCGCCGCCACAGCAGATATCGATTGGCATAGGCCGACCCGTACTTCCTGCGCAGAGTCCCGACGGTGAGGTCCCGCAACTCCGTTCGCGTCACCTCCAGACTCTCCCGGCGAAGCAGCGTTTTCTCAATGGTGACGGCCAGCGAATGCGAGATATTCGGTTCTATCCCCGCCGCCTGCAACGATTGCGACAAAATCCCTTTCGAGAACGGAACTCCGGAACTTCCTTCTTTCACCACGAGCGAAGACGTGATCTTCTTCCATTCCAGATACTTTTTCGCGAGATCAGGCCCGTGTTCGCGTCGCAGTTCATTGTAAACCACGCGCTTAAGCTGATCCTTCTCGATGCGAGGCGACTTGCGCTTGAGCAGCCGTGCCTCAATCTTCTCGGCCACCTTGTAAGCCTCGTTCGGCTTCATTCCGATCGCGATCAGCGCCTGCGACAGAATCCCCTTCGAAAACGGGAAACTCAGGCTCTTGCTGACCACCATCGGGTACATGTTTTTCTGCGCGCTCACAAAAAAAATGCTCCTTTTACCAAGGATTCCTCTTTAAGTCTAGCACAGGCCAAAAATGCTGTCAAAAACGGGGACACCAACAAAAGCGAACAATTTGAGCTTGATCACTCTCCCCCGTTTCGGCCGCTCGCAGCGGATTGACACAGCCTTCGGAAAAAAGTAAAGTGAGATCGTTGCCTGGACCGGAGCAAAGGCGAGTGGCAAATCCATGGAGCGGAGGCATGATGGGCAAGATGCAGTTTGATTTACATTTGCAGAGACTGAAAGATCGGTTTGCGGAGACGCCCGACAGTATCATCCTGAAAGCGGACGTGCTGAGGGAGGGTCTGCGTTTTACAGCGGACCTTGCTGAGGTGGCATTATGGGCGATTCCGACAAACGCTTTTCTCAGCCGGGAGGATATCCCTGCGGACGAAGCGGCGAATGAAGTACTGGCGGCCCCTAACCAGTTGACCCTGCCCGATGGTACTCGCGTAAACCTCGAACTCGACAAGAAGAGCCCCTATTTCGTCCGAAAGCAGGGGAACCATAGATATGTCTTGTTCCGCGGCAAGAATCCGATAACCGAAGTCTCCTCGCCCGCGCGCCCCACTTTTCAAACCACTTTATCCGACGGATCGGCTGTTTCCGATTTTCTCGGACAAAGGACCGAGAATTGCATCGCAATCGTGCATTCACTCTTCTGCGAGTACTCGAAGAACCGCGACCAGTGCGCTTTCTGTATCCTCGGAAATATGATGGCAGGGCTCACGCTCTCGGATATCTCCGATTTCATTCCGCAGAACCAGAAAAAGACCATCGAAGCCTGCACGCTCGCCGCAAAAGAAATCAAGATTCGCCACGCCGTCGTATCCGGCGGCTCTTTCATCAAGACCGAACTCGAAGCCAAATCCTATGCGAAGACGATAGCCGCATTAAGAAAAGCTCTTGGACCGAAAACCAGAATCACCGCCGTCTGCCAGGCATTCGACGAAAAAGGCTGGCTCCTGCTGAAGGAAGCCGGCGCCGATCGGGTCCAGCCGAACCTGGAGGTGTGGGAAGACCGTCTCTGGGAGGAAGTTGTTCCCGGCAAGACAAAAGCGGTAGGCAAGAAAGAATGGATCAGGCGCTTGAAAGCAGCCGTCGATATTTTCGGTCCCGGACAAGTTGCCACCAATTTCGTTGCAGGCGTCGAGTTGCTTTCCCCGAACGGATCGCCCCACGAATCAGATGCAGTGGAATCCCACATGCGGGCATACGAGTTTCTGGTCGATCACGCCATCGTTCCTATTTTCGGGTTTTTGACCAAGGCGAGGGGCACAAGATACGAGGGGATGGAATTGCCTTCGACCGAATTTTACCTCGAATTGGGTTGGAAAAGGCACCTCATCATGCAGCAGTCCGGCATGTACGACTGTTTCCCGGGCGGAGACGACGCGGATTTCTCCTGCTACCAGTGTGTCGCCCACAAGACGGGGCAGGATTACCGGAGACTGAGCGGTGACACACCTTTAAAGCCTTGACGAATTTTCAGGAATACGAGGATAAAGCTGCCGGCGTTTAAGAGCGATGCCGCGCCGCAGGCGAACGGAATCCCGAAGACAGGGATGAGTAGACCCGCAGCCAGAAACGCGCCGGCGCACGAGCCAAAAAGGTCTACCCCATAAGTGAATCCCGCCGCACGGGCCGTGCCCGGAACTTCAGCGAGCCACAGCGCGTTCGCAAGCGGGAACTGCAGTCCGCCAATCAACCCGGCCGCAAAAGCAAGCGCCGGAAAGACAACGGCGGCCTGTACCGACTGCGCCCGGCCAAAAAACGAACTTGCACCGCCGCCCGTCATGATAACAAGCGCCCCCAATAAGAGAAGCGGATAAAGGCATACCGTTCCTTGCACTACGAGAAACGGCAGAGCATGGGAACGCTTTGCCCTCACATAGCGAATAGCCGACGCCGCGCCCAAAGCCAATCCCACCATGAAGAAGGTGATGATAATTGCGATCTTGTGATAAACATATCCATGGATCGCCTGGAAACCCAGAAGCGTAACCACCTCGACAGTGATCTCCGCAAATCCCGTTGTGCCCACGGCCACAAGAATCGATTTCGGACCCCAGAACCGCGGCGCTCTCATCTGGACAAACGCTGCGCCGGCAAAAAAGACGGCTACTGCCGCCAGCAGAATAGCGGGCGGAATTTTCGAGAACCACACCAGGACGCTGCTCGAGAAATCCTTGAACTGTTTGCTCCACAAAACAGCATCATAGAAATAACATACCGGCGCCAGATCGGTATTCCGCCTGGAGACCTCGACAGAGAGCGCCGCTGCAAGCATCTGAAGGCGGTCTTCCGACAGCCGGTGCGGCAGATAGTATTCCCTTACAAAGAGCACCTGCTGCTGAATCGCCCGCTCCGAAAGGCGCCGGATAAGCGCGTGCGCGTCCAGGGTCAACGTGTTGGGAGCGGCTGCGGCAATGAAAACATTGGTTTCCCCGGGAATCACCTTCACTTCCGGAAATACCTCGCGCAGGGTCCGATACATGCACCCAATGAATTGCTGCAGTTCGGGAGAAATATAATTTTCCGCCGAACTGAGCCGAAACGAGAGAACCCCGCCCGGCTTCAATCTGGCCGCGCACGTCCGAAAGAATGAGTCGGTGTAGAATCGGTTCAACTGGGCCGTATATGGGTCGGGCAGATTGATAATGATGACGTCATAGCTTTCCCGCGTTCGATTGATGAAGAGCCGGCCGTCGATATTGTGGATCGTCACTCTTGGGTCTTCCAGACCCCTTCGAGCATCCGGCGGAAAATATCGTGTAATCATCTCGATGATGAGCGGATCGAGCTCGACATAGTCGACATGGTCAACCGAATGCTTGAGGATTTCATCTACACTGCCGCTCGCGCCCCCGCCGATCAACAGTACCCGCTTCGGCTTCGCATGTTCGAGAAGGGCAAAATGCACAGCCTCTTCGGCCGAAAATTGGTCTGGGTGAGAGGCAATCAGCAGCCCGTTTTCATACAGTGCTCTCTGTCCCTCACGCTCTATATACGTCACATTGCCGTAAATCGAGTCACCGGAATCGACGACATGCAGCCCCCGCCACAGCCATGCAAGGCTTCGCTCTTTCACGGTTCCAATGATTCCGAAAAACGCGCTCCCGGATACCGCGAGGAAAAGGATACAGAGAAGCGTCGCCGAAAGAACAGGTCTCGAAATAAGCGCAAGTGTAAAAGCGGCGGCGGCCAAATTCATGATGAACAGCAGGAAAACGATTGTCACCGGATCAAGAAAGCGCACGAGAACGAGAGCGAATATGATTCCACCGGCGGCGGCGCCCAGTCCTTCAAAAAAATAGACTCTGCCGATCGATGTAACCGGCTCCTCCCCGTCGTGCAAATGGCAAAACAGCGTGAACAGGAATCCAAGAAGCAGGCACAGCGGGGCCAGCAACAAGAAGCTTGTGATCGCGATGGGAACGTAGCCGATGACTTCCCCCGCTGTTTCCTGCCGGAGTATCAGCGGCAGCATCCGGAGCGCCAGAAACGTGGCAAAACTCAGAAGACCCAGCAGCACCTGAAGGAGCGCAACGGCGCTGAAGCGACTCATTGAGCGCGCGCGCGGAAGGATGATGCCGCCCGAATAACTTCCCGTGCCGACCCAGAACAGCCAACTGCCAAGCATGATCCCGAGCGACAACTCGTTGCCGTAAAAAACAACGACCAGCTCGCGCATCAGCAGAACCTGCGACACCATGGAAGTAAATCCCAGCGCAAGCAGCAAGAGCGGCAGCTTCATTCTTTCTGAGGAACGACTTGGTATCATCTCATATCATAGGAAATTCACATGAACTGACCACATCGTGAGAACGGAACCTTTCTCGTGCTCATTTCCAGATGAACCAGATGAAGATGTATGCGAAAAATGTGGCCACAAGAGTGAAGGGGACTCCGATCCTGGCGAATTCGCGCAGACTGACATGATGGCCTCGTTTTGAGAGGATGCCGACGCCGACAATATTTGCCGAAGCTCCGATGGGGGTGATATTTCCGCCGAGGCTTGCTCCGATCAGAAGTCCGAACATCAGTAACGTATCGGATGTCCCCAACTCCCCCGCCAGTCCCTGGGCCACCGGCAGCATCGCGAGAAGGTAAGGGACGTTGTCGATGAAAGCGGAGAAGATCACCGATATCCACACGAGGAGCGAATAGGCAAGAAAAGTGTTGTCTCCTGAGATTCGAGAAAACAGCACGGTGATATCATCTATCCATCCGACGTGGGTGATTCCTCCCACAACCACGAAGACACCCATCAGGAAGAACGTCGTCTGCCAGTCGAGGGCGGTAAAGAGATTCACAATGTTGCCTCGATGAGCCACTCGGTACCATATAAACCCAAAGACGCCGAAAGCCACGCAAATGATGCCGGCCAGTGAAGAGAAGCCCGGGTCGATCAGCGACGAAAGAGCCAGCAGCACGATCAGCAGCACCAGCATGATCGGGGGCGTCCACATCTGAATTTCCTGGGTCCGCTCAATTTGGATCGGTTGCCGCATATTCCTGAAGATCAGGTACAGAGTGAAAAAGGATGCGATCGCTCCAAGCTGTACGGCAAAAAAGATGCTCGGTTTCCCTTCGTACACAAAGAAATCATTGAACGTCATTTTTGCGAATCCACCCAAAAGCATGCTTGGAGGATCTCCAATCAATGTTGCCGCTCCTTGAAGATTTGAGCTGACCGCCAACCCTATGATGACCGGCACGGGGGAAATATGGAGCCGACCTGTAATAGCCAGCGCAACGGGCGCAACGATGAGGACGGTTGCCACATTCTCGACAAAGGCCGATATAAGCGAGGTTAACGCGCAAATGGCGAGCGTGGCCCACACAACGTTTCGCGACTTCGCCACAACAAGTTCCGCTAAATAGGCAGGCGTGTTCGAGGCCATGAAAAGTTCAGCGACCACCAGGGTCCCCCAGAAAATCCCCATCACGTTCCAGTTAATCAACCGAAAGGCTTCAAAAGGGGAAACCACTCCAAGGAGCATGAGAGCACCGGCGCCGGCCACCGCCGCCTGCATTCTTCGCCGCGGCAAAAACACCAGCCCGATATAAGTAAGCAGAAAGATGATTAAAGCAGCTGATCTGGAAAATGCCAAGGTAATATCCCGGAACTTCCGGAGGGAAATCTCCTTCTCAATTTGCTAATCGAGACCAAGAACGGCAAGAATTCCGCGGCGAACCATCATCACGCCGATTGCGCCCAGCAGGAGACTGACAACTTTTGCTACACCGCGCGCGCCCCCTTCTCCAATAAAACCAAGAATCCTGTTGGCGTTCAAGATGACCGCCGCCACTATTGCCAAGTTCAGCAGGATACTTATCATTGTCGGCATGATTCCATATAAATCGGACGTTATGATCAAAACGGTCAATACAGCCGGCCCGACGATCAAGGGCGTTCCAATGGGTACGACACCGATTTCCGCCGCCGGCATGCGCTCCGGCTTCTCTCTCGCCACCAGATCGATAACTGCAAGAACAAAAAGCAAAATGCCACCGGCGATCTGGAAATCAGCCACCGTTATCCCGAGCAGCAGGAATATTGTTCTCCCAACGAAAAGAAAGGCGAGAGCTATGAGAAACGCCGTGACTATCGCCTGCATCGCCACCCTTCGTCGAACCTCGTCCGACAGTCCAACTGTATATGAACTATACAACGGAATTATCCCAATTGCATCAATAGCCACAAACATGGGAATGAAGCTGTGGATATAAGGAATCAGCGCCGGATATATACTGTCAAGAAAGAAAGTATCAGCCATTTCGCACCCAGGAGTGAAAGTTACGTTGAGGAGTTGGAATACGATATTATAGGCCAACCGCCAAAATAGTGTCAATCAAAGTAGACCTCTTCAGTAATGTCAAGAAATTTCTGTAAAATGCTCTTTTCTTTGGTCTTTGTCTTTAAAGGTGCGAAGCGAATCAGCAGTAGTAGGCGTTGTGGGAAT
>QZKU01000019.1 GCA_003598085.1 Candidatus Abyssobacteria bacterium SURF_5 | reverse complement strand
ACTACATTTCGACTTCCGGAAAATCGAACCCCCAAAAAATAAGGGGTTTTTGCAGATTTTTGACCAAACCCAAGCCCAAAGTGTCCAAAATGAGTTTGAGGCGATTCTCTTTGATTTCGACTACACGCTTGTTGATTCATCGGCCGCGATTACCGAATGCATCGGCTTCGCGTTTCGCGAGCTTGGCCTGCCGGAAGCTTCGGCCGGGAAGGCGCCGCAGATTATAGGGCTGCCTCTTCATGAAATGTTTCTGCGCCTGGTCGGAGCGGATCATGTGGAGAAGCTGGAGGAATTCGTTCACCTCTACAGAAGACGCGCTGATGAAGTAATGGAGTCCAAGACAATCCTCTTTGCTTCCGTCCCGGAGACGCTCGAGAAATTGAGCAAATGCGGAATCGTTCTGGGCATCGTTTCGACGAAAGGCCGCTTCAGGATACGCCCGATACTCGAGCGCGAAAAAATCCTGCAGTACTTTCAAGTGATCGTCGGAGGAGAAGATGTTTCGGCGTACAAGCCCAATCCTGAAGGCTTGCTGGGCGCGATCCGGCAGTTGAGGAGCAACAGGGCGCACTCGCTGTACGTCGGGGACAGTATCATCGACGCGGAGACCGCGATGCGCGCAAATGTTCCATTTGTCGCTGTCCTTTCCGGCGAGACCCCGAAAGAACGGTTTGTAAATTATCCGGCATACGGCTTCATCCATGATCTTGGTGAACTGCCGGCCGTGGTGGGATGCGAATAAGAGACGCACTGTGACCCTTGACCGTACCAGAATGATCTTTTGGACAAGAGCAACCTGCTATAAAGAATCCAGGAGGAAACCACAATGATTTCAAAACCGACCATCTTTATTACCGGCGCGGCCTCGGGCATCGGGCGGCAAACGGCTCTTCTCTTTGCGAAGCGCAACTGGTTCGCCGGCATCTTCGACCTGAACGAAGGGGGCCTCCTGTCGCTCCAGGCCGAGGTAGGTGAAACCAATTGTTGCACAGAAACGATGGATGTGGCGAACCCCGCGAGCGTGAAGGCGGCGGTGCATTCCTTTGCCGAGGCTACCGGCGGCAGGATGGACGTTCTCTTCAACAATGCCGGGATCGCAAAAATGGGCCCAAATGAATATATCACTCTTGAAGACCAGCACTTGACCGTCGACATCAACTTCAAAGGGATACTCAGTTGTATACATGCGAGCCTGCCGCACCTCAAGCAGACGCCCGGCAGCCGCATCATAAGCATGTGCTCGGCGTCCGCAATTTACGGTATTCCCGAATTGGCCGTTTACTCAGCGACAAAACACGCCGTGAAAGCGCTCACCGAGGCGCTCGAAATCGAGCTTGGGAAGTACGGGATCACAGTCAGCGACATCCTCGTTCCGTATGTCAGAACTCCCCTTATCACTGATGCCGCCACGAAAGCATTCAGCGTCGAACGGATGGGCGTGCGGGTCGAGGCGGTCGAGGTAGCCGAAACAGTATGGAGAGCCGCCCATAGCCGCCGCCTGCACTGGCACATGACGGCAAGGCTCAATCTGCTTCGCGTCCTCTTTTGGGCTTTCCCCTTCGCCAAAAGAAATTTGATAAAGTCACTCGCCGCGCCACCCGAAGTTTCCCCCCGCTAGGCGCGCCTATTCAGCGTGCCAAAGGCAGGTCTGACAGGCAAAACACGTCGGACCGAAAAGTCGGACCCGCCCGACTTCTCTTTTACCTGGCGACTGCGCTGGCCACCACCGACGACATCTCGAGAGATTGGCCGAATGAATTCGGCCCTACCGTGCCGGCTCGCCATCGGTTGGTGCGAATTTTATTCGCACAGCTCTGCCCATTGATCGAGAACAAAGGAAAGCTTATAATTTACTTGAGGATTTCATTCGCTTCCGATCCCCGCATTCGCGCAAATTCCGCACTACCGGATCGCCGGGAAGCATGCAAATACATAAAATAAAAATAGAGAAAATCGTCTCGGGAGGTTATGGCCTGGGTCGGCTCGATGGCCGGGTGGTGCTCGTGCCTTACGGCGCGCCCGGAGATGAAGCGCTGATTGAAGTCGCGCCGGCTCGCAAAGGGGTTTTATGGGGCACTATCAGTCAAATGATCGATGCTGCCCCCTCGCGAGTCGATCCATTCTGCGCACACTATGGGCGTTGCGGTGGCTGTCAGATTCAGCATCTCTCATATCCTCACCAGTTGGAATGTAAGCGGCAGTTCTTGGAAGAGGCGCTGAGACGCATCGCCGGCATCTGCTCTATGGAGGCATTCTCCTGTTCGGCCTCGCCGGCCCACACCGGATATCGCAGCAGGGTGCGGTTTCACTATGACAAAGGCAGGGTTGGCTTCTTTACGTCTCGCAGCCACGAGGTTATCCCTCTGAAAAGCTGCCCGATGCTGACGGATGGAATTAACCGGTGTCTGGAACAGTTCGGCTCTTTTGTTTCGGATTATCCTCTACCCGGGCTTTCGGAAATTCAGATAACGGAGGATGCGGATGCGCGCGTGATTCTGACACTGAATGTGAACGTCGCGCCGGAAGCAAACGTGATTGAAAGATTTCAGAAAAGTCTGGATGTGGCGGGAGCGGTCGCCAAAGCGGGTTCCCGAATAATCCCTTTGTGGGGGGAGCAGTATTCGAATCATTCAGTTGAAGGTAAAAACTTTCGCGTCGGTCCCGACTCCTTCTTTCAGGCTAATACACTCCTGCTGCCCGCTCTTGTCCACGAGGCAATGAAAGCAATTAGCCGAACCGAGATCAGTTATGCAGTTGAACTCTATGCCGGAGTGGGAGTTTTTTCGCTCTTTCTTTCGGAAAAGGTGAGAAAACTTGTGGCGGTCGAGGCAAATCGGTCTGCGGCGGAAGACGCTGCGCACAATTTGATTGATCGCAAAAACGTCGAAATAATGCCTGTATCTGCTGAGGACGCTCTGGATTTATTGACAAGAAAGGGCGCCAAACCTGAATTGGTGTTGCTGGACCCGCCCCGCGAAGGCTTATCAACCGCCGCGCGTCGTAAGCTTTTGCAGATGGCGCCGCGTCAAGTAGTCTATATCTCGTGCGATCCGGCCACGCTGGCGCGCGATGCCAAAATGTTTGTCGCCGGCGGATACCGTCTCGAGACAGCCAAGCCGCTGGACATGTTTCCGCACACGGCGCACGTCGAATCCGTTTGCAGCTTTGTAAGAAGTTAGAAGATCCCCTCCTTCCTTCGATGCCCGCACAAGACCTTCTTTATTTGCCCGTTTTAGCTCTTCCGATACGCCTGCGAACCTTATCCCACGAGCCGGTGATCAGGAAGCTCTCGTCCATATCTTTCATCATCTGGAGGAATTTTTTCATCGGCGCTGCGAATGAAAGAATGTTCTCTTTAACGAACGGTCTCGCCGAGACATCGAGCATCCCGACGACCGCCCGCGGGTTTTCCCGGCTTCGCTCGGCCAGCGGATAGCTAATGATGCTGCCGCAGCCGGAACAGAATGGAGCGATGACGCCCTGCGGGTCGAGTGTGCGGAAATTGGCGAGCGTAAAGAGGCCGGAAAGAACGTCCGGGGCCGCGAAAAAGACGACCGCCTGCGGGTCATCGTTCTCGGTCAGTTTGTCCCAGCGCTTGAATACAAGATATTTGCCTTCCGCAGGCACAATCGGCATGTCTGTCACATATTGCTCGACCAGTTCTGGCGTCTTTTTATAGCGTTCGCCTTCGAGCTCGCCCGGAATCCCGTATGAGAGGAAATATTTGAAGTTTGGAAATTCCGGGGCGGGAAATCCGGAATAGCGCACTCCGCCGAAACAGCCGATGGTCTCTTGTGAGAACGAGAGAATTTTCCCTTTCGTGACAGGGCCGAGCTGGCCGATCATGCAGACGTGCCCCTCGACCGGGCGCAGGTTTTCGGCATATGCTTCATCATTCGAGTAGTAAAAGACAAAGGGCAGATCTGCGTTTTTGAAATACTTCTTCCATTTATTGAGGAATTCTTCCATCAGCTTGAGGTCCATATTTTCCTCCAATCATTTTCGGTACGCCGGCGAAATGGATTACAGACCAAGACGGATGCGGATGAACCGCGGCCGATAGATGTCGGCATACGCGAAATGGTCCCAGAAGTCGAGCGTGTTGACGTTGTAACTGATCAGCAGTTCGCCCGGCCGCGACAGGTGAGGGTGCGCCTTGGCGTTATACGTATAAATGTCCGGATCGAGGGCCGGCTCGGGACAAAGCCATATCTTTATGATAGGTCCGAACGGCCCGATAGGCGTGGAACCGACACGAATGGCGACATAATCGCTTAAGGTGTCGAACTGAAACACGAGAACGAAGCGTCCGTCAGGCAACGGGCTCATGCTGAACTCGGAGGAGATCCGTCCGGCCAGAGGAGCAACGGTGCCGATATCCGGCGACCAGGCAAACCCATCCCAGAAGCGCCACATCGAAAAATCGTCGAAATGTTCCGGCAGAACGCGCGCAGCGACCAGTCTCTTGCTATAGGGATCATTCTGATGGCCGTAAATGTAAACATATCCGTCCGGAGCAGGCGCTTCGGCCTCAACCGTGTTCGGCATGATTGCATTCCCGAAGATGATATCGCCTCTACCGTCTGAAGGAACATAAAACAGGGGCGTGTCAACTTCTGTATATTCAGAGAGCGGGTCGGGCGCATCGGGCGAAAATGTCAAAAGCGCAACTCCATCGACCGCGAAATTGAACGCGCCGCCGTCGCCTTCCCTCATGCGCATTGCAAAAAGATATATTTTGCCGCCGATCGACGCGCCATCGCACAGCCAGTACCAATCGCCCGGCTGAGCGGCGGGAGTATTCGGCACGAACAAGGCAGCGGCCTTTCCCTCTTCATCTTCTTCCCAGATGAAATTGATTTTGTCAGGTTCCGGCTCGCCGCTCCGGAGAAGCGCACCGGTATTGTTGACAATGGTGGTCCCCCGCAGCCGCCTGCCATCCGTGCCGACGTCCCCAATAAAGGTATCGCTGAATACAAAAATAGTGTGAGTTTCGGCGGCGCTCCCATGGGCTTCCACGCCTGACAGCGGAATCGAATAAATTCCGTCGGCGCCGGTCCAGCCGGAAGTGCCGTCGAATAAAATGTCCCACTCCCGCGCCCGCTCGACCGCCCAAACAGGCGCCTGCTCCTGTCCGTAAGCGGCGACAGAGAACAGAGGCGCAATTAAAACCAAAACTACAGCAAGTGCGAGATAACATCTTCCAACCATTTCGATTCATTCCTCTTTTTAGTACCAAAGAAAGGACGATCCAAACGAGAAGCCGAAAATGCCGTTAACGATACAAGCTTGTTCTGGAGTTGGTCACTAACGCAGCCTTTAATTTAGCGGAAACGGAGGGAAAGATCAACTGCACTTGACGCAAGAGGCGGGCTTGGCCAGTGATGTTCGAAACGATCGGTAAAAAGGCATCGCGACTGACAAATCAGTCGCGATGCCATGCCTAACGACAATGAGGCGGTTAAAGAATTCAGGAATGATTATCAATGTTTGAACAGCATCAGCCACTCAACATAAACGGCCAGCGAATTTTCGGGTATTTCGACACTATTCGTGGCATTGTCGAGCGCTATGGCAAAATATTCACCCGGCTCATAGTGGCCGTGGTCGACACAGGCCTGCACCAACTTCGTAATGTCCACGCTGTTATGAGGATCATCTGTGATGGTGCAACTTTCGTATTCCGTCGTCGAGCGGGTATTGCGACAAATTGCTTCAAGATAAGCTGCCGTCGGATAACAGCTCACATTTGTGCCGGTGCCCGTTAAAAATTCTTTCCTGAAGCCGGCGCTTCCGTGCCAAGTGGTACATCCAGTGTTCTCGTGCCAGCCCCAACAATGGGCATAAAGAGTATTAAAAACCGGGTTTTCGAGTTGGAACGATCCCTCGGGGATCGTGTATATTAGAGACGCCTTCTGAATAACGGCGTACTTGGGAACGCTCAAACCGAACCTCCAGTACCCCTTTTTTCCGTTCCCGATTTGCACTGTTTCTGAATACACATTATTGTTGATGCCGTCCGAAAAAGTATCTTCATAATCATCTCTATCCTCTTGATCCACCAGATCTCCCTCGGTCTCGTTTTTCATATAGTATGTTGCGCTGAAGAACTCACGAGGAGCCCAAGTGACAGAGAGTCTGGTAAGACCTTGAAAAACGTTGTCTTTCCATCCGCCTGTCCCGCAAGCCAACCCAAAATAATCGCCTTTTGCGTATTCATAATGGCGATCTTCAAGAAGATTAAAGAAATTATAAGAGTCGTCCCACGTGCTGTTCACAAAATTCTGCACCAAGCTGCCTAAATTGTGGGGTAGTGTGTATTCGGTCCACTCGGGTATTATCGGGAGAATCTCCTCCGTAACATTTCCGAATCCGGGTATACCGTTGGGCAGCAGGCACATGCCGTAATCTTCGAAACCGTCGCCGGTTTTGTTGTCCCAAATCCCGTCCGGAACAAGGTGAGAAACTGAAAGATCAAGATACCCCGGGCCGGGAGGAAAGCTTCCTGCTGGGTAAGGCGGCTGTTCATGCCATCCCGTTACCTTCAAAGTTGCGGACTTGATAACAGCTCCACGCGTTATTGGATCAAGTATCCATCTCCAGCGGGCGCAGTTCAAATCAAGGCGGCCGTTAATCTGGTGCTCATAATCATACTGAGTACAACCCGTGTAATAGTACCCGTTATCATTGTAGTAGTTGCCGTTGCCATCCCACGGCCCCCAGATCAGGAAAGTATCGTCATGTATGTCAGCGACTTGAAAAACGTCAGTTGACTCGTCTCCTTCTGGATTTTCCCGCGCCTCCTCATCATCCCATTCGACATGCAATCTGGGCAAGAGATAGTCGGCAATAGGAGCAAGAGGAGGATCATAATAATCAGGATCCAGTTGTGCATATGCTCTGCGATACGCTGAACTGGCCCCATAACTTTCTATAAAATAACACCTCAGGCCAAAGTAGCTTTTATCCGGAACGGCCGGATCGTATCTCTCGTCGCTGACAAATCGCTGGACCAGATTCGAAATGTCGGGGCTGCGGTGAACGGACAACCACGTCCAATCATCGGCCAGGTACCAGTCCATCTGTGTCCCCATAACGGGGATACTATCAAGCCCATAGGCCGAATAATTATTTTCATGGAACCCGGGATACGTGCCGTTCTTTTCCCACTTGCCATCCGGCACGAGCGCCCGGAAAGTGCTCTTCACAGGAACCGTTGAATTGAAGCAGCCGGTAAGTTCCAGATAGGCTTTTCTGATAACCGCATTTTTGGGGATTGCGCTTGGAAATGCGCTGCCCAAATCCCATCTCCAGTAGGAACTGAATTTAAAACCGCCCCACGTGCCAATACATTGCTCATAGCTGTAGACCTTGTTTTGAGGAGTGATCCCTCTGCTGCTATAGGTGTCATCCTCAAATGCGGCAATAACAAAATCATAACTCTGGGTCTCGGCTACGGCAGACCCGCCGCAGAACATCAAAAAGACAGCGACAACAGTTGATAGTGATGAGTGAAGGACGAGAGCGCGCAGCTGGAGAAAGAATATCTTAGTCATGGCAGTATCTCCCTTTTCAGATTCCTGCGGCCATAGTGAAAGGGGATCAGAAAAAGCCGTGAAACAACGTGACGTGAAAGGGCCGGTTCCTCCTTTCGCGGAAAGTGTGAGTCGCGCCAATTGCCGAACGGAAGAGATTAGAAAATAATTTTATCATAAATATTCGTTGTGTCAATGGAAATTTGTTTGCAAAAATGCGGGGCAATTCCGCAAACCGGCCAATCTGGCATTCTAAGGTTCGAAGTGCCGCGGAACACCGATCCCCGCGCTTGGTGGAATTTCAAGAGTCGTCGCCAAATCGAGAAGACTCTTTTTGAAAGGATACACGCAGACTGAAAGGGAATGTGGATCAGCTGGATGGCCTCACGATGATCCCTGATTCAGCCCTCAGTCGAGAGTGCCGTTGGTTGGTTTGGTTTTCGTTCTGGGTCTTTTGTTGGCCTGGAGGATTCTTTTGCGCAGGCGGATGGATTGGGGGGTGATCTCGACCAGTTCGTCTTCTTTGATAAATTCGAGAGACTCCTCGAGGCTCAGTATTCTTGCCGGCACCAGTTGCAGGGCCTCGTCCGAGCCGGCGGCCCGCATATTGGTCAGCTTTTTTTCTCTGATGACATTGACATCGATGTCGTCACTTCTCGAATTTTCGCCGACGATCATGCCTTCATAGACGGGCGTGTTCTCGCGGATAAAGAGGGTGCCCCTCGATTGCAGTCGGAATAATGAGTAGGTTGTTGCCTTGCCCTCACGGTCGGCCACCAGGGAACCGGTCTGCCGTCTGGATATCGGGCCGTGCCACGGTTCATGCCCGTCGAACAAGTGATTCAACAATCCGGTGCCGCGGGTGTCGGTGAGGAACTGCGAACGGAAGCCGATCAACCCTCTCGATGGGATTCTGAATTCAAGCCTGGCGCGTCCATTGTCGCCATAGCGCATCTTTTGCATTCGTCCCTTTTTCAGGCCGAGCTGCTGTGTCACCAGGCCAACGTACTCTTCCGGAATATCAACGAGCAGCAATTCCATCGGTTCGTGCAGGACGCCATTGATCGTCCTGGTTATTGTTTCCGGCATCGACACCGAGAGTTCATACCCTTCGCGGCGCATCATCTCGACCAGGATGGCCAACTGCAATTCTCCGCGCCCGCTCAACCTGAAGGCATCGGGATTGGAAAAGTCCACGGTTATCGAGACGTTGTAGAGTAATTCCTTTTCGAGCCGCTCTCTGATGTTGCGGGACGTAACGAACCTGCCCTCTCTTCCGCCGAGCGGCGAGTTGTTGACGGAGAAGATCATCGAGATGGTCGGCTCATCCACCTTGATCCTGGCTAACGGCTTCGGTTGCTCCTTGTCGGTAACGGTATCGCCGATGTTTATGCCTTCGAGTCCCGCCAGCGCAACGATTTCACCGGCCGAGGCAGAGTCGGTTTTCACCTTTTTCAGATCCGAGAACGTATAGATGGAGGTTATCTTCGTTTTTATGATATCGCCGGCGTTGTTGATCATGGCGACCTGATCGCCGACGGTGACTGTTCCGGAGAAGATACGCCCGACGGCAAGCCTGCCGATGTAATCGTTATAATCGATATTTGCGACCAGCATCTGCAGAACATCTTCCTTATCTCCGACCGGTGCAGGAATTGCCTCGAGCAGGAGTTCGAAGAGGGATTTCAAGTCGGCCGAGTTCCGCCCGATCTCCAAGGTCGCGGCGCCGGCTTTTGCGTTTGTATAGATAATCGGAAAGCCGAGTTGTTCGTCGGTGGCGTCAAGATCGATGTACAGATCATAGATTTCGTCGATCACTTCTTTGATTCTGGCGTCGGACCTGTCTATCTTGTTGATGACAACAATCGAGGGCAGATTCAGTTCGAGAGCCTTTTTAAGAACAAACCTGGTTTGCGGCAGAGGACCCTCAGATGCGTCCACCAGCAACAACACGCCGTCCACCATCTTCATTGTCCTCTCGACTTCGCCTCCGAAATCGGCGTGGCCGGGCGTATCGACGATGTTTATTTTCACGCCGTTGTATTCGACCGCGGTGTTCTTAGCCATGATGGTGATGCCTTTTTCGCGCTCGAGGTCCAGGTTGTCCATCACGCGTTCCGCTATGGTTTCGTTTTCGCGAAAATGACCCGCCTGCCGCAGCATGCCGTCAACAAGGGTTGTCTTGCCGTGGTCGACATGCGCTATGATCGCTATGTTTCTTATGTCGTTGCGCTTCATGATCTCTTCTTGCCGGGAGACATTTCCGGGTTGTGGGGATGTAATTTTCCCGCGCGATGCGGTTTTAGGCCCTTCGGCTGCGGGATAAAGTGAAAACCCCGCATCGAAACGAATCGATGCGGGATTTGCGCAGATAAGATGAAGACTCTTACAGTTTCTCCACGTTTACTGCCTTCAGACCCTTCGGGCCCTGGACCGTATCAAAACGGACGCGGTCATTCTCGGACAGGGTTTTGAACCCGCTTCCGTTTATTGACTCATGATGCACGAACACATCTGGTCCGTTGTCCTGGGTGATAAACCCAAAACCTTTCTGGTCGCTAAACCATTTTACTGTTCCTTCTGCCAATCGATTCACCTCCTTCATCAAATATTGAGCAGCGTCTCCTGATCGCAAATAAAAAAAACCCGCAAGAGTCACCAAAACTCTTACGGATCAAACCGAATTTTTCTAACTCGTTTTCGCTTCCAAGAGTCTTACTCTTCCAGAACTATATCATGCCTGAACGGCTTTGTCAAGTTTCCCGCAAGTATACAACGGCCCGGGCTCATGAGCCTCCGGCATTCGTTCTTTCTCCTGAGGAAATAATTTTCTTTTGTAGCAACGGAGAAGGCGAAGGGATTGAACTTCGCGGCAGCGCTATATTACAATTGTTGGAATGGCAGCGAAATTGCATGCAGAATTGGCAAGGATTCCCGGTGTCGCAAGATCATATGGGCAAAGGTGTTTTTGAGCAGCCAGGGGAGAGGAACGGGAGAAGAAATGCCATGTTAAAAGGTCTCTGGAAAAATCTCTATTTTTTGATCACGGTCGCATTAATTTTTCAGTTCGGTTGCGGAACGCTTCTGTATCCGGAGCGAAGGGGGCAAAGAAGCGGGCGGATAGATCCCGGGGTAGCGATTTTGGACGGCGTCGGATTATTGCTTTTTGTCATTCCGGGCCTCATCGCCTTTGCCATCGACTTCTCGACCGGGGCGATTTATCTGCCGGGAACGGCGAGAGGGTCTTGGGAGGCGCCGGAAATGGACAATGTACGACAGGTGAGGTTCGATCCGGAGCATAGCAGCCTGTCCGATATCGAAGGGATCATCAAGAAAGAGACGGGGTGCGAAGTTAAATTCGGCCAGGATACGGAGGTTTTTGAGTTGAATTCAGTTCAGGATATGGTGGCGCACCTGAGTCTGAGACCCTGAGTATTGGAATTTTGATTTGCGAATGCACTAGTTCCGGCAGATTAGCCGATTGCAAAGGGAAAAGAATGCTTTTGGCAATTTTCGAGGAGAATAGGTAATTCCTTTGGCAGTCAAGAATCCGGGCTCTGCATCCATCGGTTTCCACTCCAGCGTCAAGAGGTAAGCATTTCCAACCCAAAAATCCATCAGAGGCATACCGCAACTTTCTGCAAATATGCAGCACTTGCCATACCGACTCCGCGGGTTGTATGATTTTAAGTAAGCACTTATAGAATTTTGGGATTGAACATGGCACAGCAATGAAATTGACAATACGCACGAAACTTCTTCTTGGTTTTTTGATCCTCATGCTCCTGCTGGTGGCCGGGTACGTAGTCGCCGAATATCGTCTCGACAAGGTCAAACGGGCCAACGCGAAAATCCGCGAGGAATGGACTGAGATAAGGCTGGTTAATGAGATCCAACTTTCCATTGACGGTTGCGTCAAGGATCTGGCTGGATATTTCATTTCAGGTGATGACAATGAGAGAGGCATGCTTCTCCGCAAAGTACGTTCGACCGTTCAGCAGGTGGAACAGCTGGAGCAGCTTCAGGTGGTGAGGGAAGAGGAAATCCGTGAGGAAAAGTTGCATCGGGAGCAAGAACTTGCCTGGATTAATTCTTTCAAGAAGGACTTCTCCGAAATCGAATCGGTTTTGGAGGAGATATTGACACTGGAAGATTTGAGGGCCAATGAGCGGGCCATTCACCTTTTTCAGGAACTGACGGAGCAGTCTCAAACAGTGATAGAGGACCTGAAGCAATTTCGCTCAACCGCCCAGGACGAACTTGAGCGATCGATCGGAATCGCGCGCAGAGAAGAACAACTTTCAGATCGCATCCTGATGTTCAGTGTCGCGGGTATGTTGCTGGTCGGGCTTGCCTGCAGCATCGTGTTCTCGAAATCGATTGCAACTCCCATAATCGATTTGAGAAATCGCTCTGCTCAGATAGGAAAGGGAAATTTTGATTATCCCAAAACCGTCTCTTCAAGGGATGAGATCGGAGACCTGGATCGGTCGCTTCAGACGATGGCGATGAATCTAAAGGAACTGTATGAGAAACTGGAAGACCTTGTTCAGGAGCGGACCGAGGAACTGAAGAAGGCAAACGAACATTTGCAGCAGCTTTTCAATGGAATAACGGACGGCATATCAGTAATCGACCGGCAGTTCAAGGTTGTAAACACAAATTCAGGCCTGCGAAATTTGATCCGTCTTTCGGAAGACGCGCCGCAATCCCACTGCTATAAGACATGCGCCGGGCGCGATACGATCTGCGAGCGATGCCCGGCGGCGCAAACCTTCAATACAGGACAGAGCAGCGCCGCTGAAATGATATGGCACATCCACGGGCAAAAGCTGCAAGTGGAAATCCGTACATTTCCCCTTTCCCAGAATGGCCGACCTCCGGAAATGGTGATTGAATACATCAAAGATGTAACGGAAAAAAGGATAATGGAGCAACAACTCCTTCAATCGAGCAAGCTGGCGGCCATCGGCACGCTGGCGGCCGGCATTGCGCACGAGATCAACAATCCCCTTTCCGGCGTAGCGTACGCTGCGGAGGCTGCCGCCAATCAGTTGAACTCATATGCTCAGAAGGATGAAGTATGCCGCTATCTCAAGACAATTCTGGCCGAAGTGTACCGTTGCAAGGCCATCACACAAGGACTGCTCGATTTCTCGCGGGAGAGCGATACCGACAGGGAATTATGCGACATGAACGAAGTCGTCACCTCTACGCTGGAACTGCTCGACTTCAGACTGAAGAAGAAAAGAGTGGTCATACAGAAAAACCTGCACCGAGATAAGGCATATCTGATCGGCGATGCGATTCGCCTGAAACAGGTCGTCTTCAATGTCCTGTGTAACTCGCTGGACGCCGTTCCCGACGGAGGCAGGATCGAGGTGTCTGTTCTCAAGGAAAGGGATTCGGTTGTGACAGAAATAGTTGATAACGGAAAAGGAATACTGCCCGAGAATCTGAATAATATTTTTGAACCGTTCTATACGACGAAACCCGTCGGGCGCGGCACTGGCCTCGGCCTGGCCGTCTGCTATGGAATCATACAAAAACACAAAGGGGAAATAAGGGTCAGCAGCCCGGGGAAGGACCGAGGGACAAGCGTGTCGATCAGGCTGCCGGACAGATAACGGACGACCATGGAAAATGCAAAAACGCCCATAGAAATTCTTCTCGTCGACGACGATCCACAAATCTGCAATTTGCTGGGGGGTGAACTCGAACGGATCGGCCATCGGGTCGTCACGCGGATGAGCGGCAGCGGTGCCCTGGCCGAGCTGCGAAACAGAGAGTTTGATGTCATACTCCTCGACATCAAGATGAACGAAATGGACGGCATGCAGGTTCTTGAAGCTGTCAAGAAAATGGGAAGCCTTTCAGAGATAATCATGCTGACCGGGCACGGCACGATCGACCGCGCCACCGAGGCGATGAAACTGGGAGCTTACGATTTCCTCACGAAGCCCTGTAAGCTCAAGAAGCTTGAAATCGTCCTGCAAAAAGCGTATGAAAAAAAGGTCATGCACACGCAGAACATTGTGCTTCGCGATCTTGTGTCCCCCCGCTGGTCCGAGACGTTCATTGGGAAATCGAAAGCAATTAACGATGTGCTGAGCGTGGTCGATAAGATCGCGCCGTCGGACGCACCGGTATTGCTTCAAGGAGAGAGCGGTACGGGGAAGGAGCTGATCGCCAGGATGATCCATACCAGAAGTCGCCGGCATGACCAGGCCTTTTTGGCCGTCAACTGCGGGTTGCTGCAGGAGCAACTGCTGGCGAGCGAGCTGTTCGGCCATGAGAAGGGGGCTTTTACCGGGGCGGTGCAAAGCAAGCCCGGTCTCTTCGAGGCCGCCGACGGCGGTACTCTTATGCTGGATGAGGTTTCTGAAACAAGCTCATCAGTGCAAGTAAGCCTGTTGAGAGTGCTGCAATCGGGCGAAATCCGGCGGGTTGGAAGCAATACTGTTCACAGGGTGAATGTCCGCGTCATTTCGGCCACAAACCAGAACCTGACGGAAAGAGTGCAGCAGAATCGATTTCGCGAAGACCTTCTATTCAGACTGAACGTAGTGACTATCGAGATGCCGCCGCTGAGGGAGCGGCCCGCCGACATCCCCCTCCTCGCCGAACATTTCCTGAATCAGACGGCCTATCAAGCTGAAAAGAAAACGTTGCTCCCCGAAACGATTCAGGTGCTCAAACGTCATCATTGGCCGGGAAACGTCCGTGAATTGAAGAACGTGATCGAGAGGGCGTGCCTGTTATCGGACGGCCCTCAGATAAGGCCTGAAGACCTGGCCTTGACCCCGGAGCAATCGGGTGAAGATGACGGGGAACTGGAAACGCTGCCGCTCAGCGAGATCGAGAGGCGGCACATTCTTCGCGTCCTCCGCCACCACGGCGGCAACAAGAGCCAGGCCGCCAAGACTTTGGGCATCAGCCTCAAGACCATGTATAACAAGATCGAGTCGCTGAATCTGAGGGTGTGAATCCCGGTCGATTCCGGCATCTAAGCGGGGCTGAGGCCAAAATGCGGCTTCAGATGATCCATGAGAACCGAACAGAGGCGGAATTCCTGTCCCACGAAGAAATGATCCCCACCGGGTATGATCGAAAGCCTCTCGCTCGAATTGATCCGCTCGCAGAACGCTTTTATTTCACCTATATCGCACGCAAGGTCCTGATCGGATGAAATGAAGTATTTCGGGCACTCGATTGACTCAACGAAACTCAGGTCATACTCGCCGACCGGCGGCGATATCCCGAAGGCTCCGTCCACCTTTCGTGAACAGGCAACGCGGAGAGCCGTGACAGCCCCGAACGAATATCCGCCGACCAAAACAACGTGCGGCTGTGACGGCAGACACTTCAGCAGGTGATCGAAGGCCGCCTCGGCATCGGGGACCACAATTCCGTAGTCCTCGGAATCCATGATCGACTCCCAGAACTCAAATTGCTCCATTTCATCTGTCCAGGGGCCGTCGCTGTTGCCGACTCCCGCATAATCGAAAGTCATGACTGCGCATCCGTGCGCACTGAGGGTGCGCGCAATATGGACAATCACGTTGTTCTCCATGTCCCCTCCCAGATGGGGGTGCGGAGAACAGAGGAGTACGGCCCGTGTGGGAATGAGGCTCTCATCGTAATAAAGTCTGCCTCGCAAATGAAACCAATCCCTCATGAAAGTAACGCCTTCCTCAAGAAGCATCCTGATATTCCTCCAACGCATGCGTGCTGACTACCAGAGCGGGTTTCGGCTCCAGAGGCGTCACCGGCGTAAACCTCACCAGCAGTACGGGCAGCAGAAACAGATCGCATAGCAGGGCGAGCATTATGCTGAAAACCGAAAGAAGCCCGAAAAGCCTGGTCGGCCCAAAGTCGGAAACAACCATCACAATGAAGCCGGCCCCCAATACCAATGTAGTGTAAATCGCGGGGGCGCCCACCGTGGCTGTGGCCATGGCGGCTGCCGCCGAAGGCGCACTTCCGTTCTCCAGATAACGGAAGTATCGATGCATGTAATGAATAGTGTCGTCCACAACAAGGCCGAGGGAAACGGAGGCGACTGTCACCGTCGCCGGACTGAGGTCGATCGCCAAGAACCCCATGAGGCCGAGAACGGCAACGATGGGGATCGCATTCGGTATCATGCTGAGCAGTCCGAAGCGGATCGACCGGAAGTTTAATGACATGATCACGCCGATAATCAGCAAGGCCATTGCAAAACTCTTCATGAAGGTCACGAGGAGGTATCTGTCCATTGAAGCGATCAGCGGGACGACCCCTGTCAACTCTGCGGTGATCCCCTCGGGCAAGACCGCGTTCACGAACGACTGAATGTCGTCCATGGCGCGCTCGTAAAGGATGGAATTCATTGTGAGGCCGCGGCCTGAGATGTGAGTCGCGCTGCGCTCCCGATTGATGAAAGAATCCTCAAGGTCTTTAAAGAGCGCCGCGATCCGCAGACCTTCCGATGCGGGAGCAAGTGCGTGAGGGGTCGCAAAACCAGCCTGCAAGGAGCGGACGGAAAAGGAATGGGTGATGTGAGGTTGTTCGGCAAGATAGGCTTGGATGCGATCGATCGCAGCCAGCGTTGCGGGTTCCCCCAGTTCGTCCCCCCGCAACAATATCTCGAATGGACTGAGTCCCGTCAGGTTTTCTTCAATGAACTTGTATGTCCGCCTGATTTCGCCGTCGGCGGGAAAAAACTTTAGAGTATTTGCCTCCACATTCAGCCGAATTATACCCAGGAGGCCGACGATGCTCAACAAGGCGAAAGCGGACAGAATCCATACCGGCCGCCTGGCGTTTACCGTCTTTATAAAGGACAGAATCTTATTCAGAGGACTAACATCCTCGGAGGCGGCGGATAACCCGGCCCCGCGCTTAAACGCTATTGAAGCGGGAGCCAGCAACATAGTTATGACAAAGGCGAATGCGATCCCGAGCATCGAAACCAGGCCAAAGCTTCTGACCGGCGAGAAATGGCTTACAGCAAGCGACCCGAAGCCGACCGCAGTTGTGAGGCTTGTCATCAGGCACGGCCTCCATACATCTCTTACCGCCTCAACCACTGCTCTTTCGGGCGGTTTGCTTCGGATATGATGCCGGTAGCGGCAAAGCAGGTGAATGGAATCTCCGACGGCGGCCACGAGAACCAACGGCGGCATGACGGCGAGCACCATGTTCATTGTGCCGCTTATCAGCGAAAAGATTCCGAGCGACCAGACAATGCTCATGCCCGCGACCGCAAGAGGGATCCTGACGCCTGCCGGGCGATGAAACATGGCGAGCAGGATACCCGCCGCCATGATCACCACCAATGGAGTGAAGACACGCGGGTCGCGTCGCGCAATGCGGTCGAGTTCGGCGCTCATGACGGGCGGCCCGGCAAACCGCAGATCCTTGTCCGGACAAACCTCTGCCGCCGCTTGTCGTATCGCGCGCACCGTCCCGTTTCGGTCCTTCGTCCCGTCGGGCGTCAGCACCGCCACGATCGCGGTTGTCACGCCGTCGTCGGAGATCAAGTTTCCCGTAAACAGCGGATGTCCCAGGACTCCCTCTTTGAATCGATGCAGCGGCAGCGCTGCCCCGACGGGCAGCCGCGATACGATGTTCCGATAAACTTCGGAGAGACTCCAAACCCGAGCAACCCCTTCGATGCTTTCGACTTTCTCGGAAATCTGATAATTCAACTGGAACGATTCTCTCGAAAACAGGTCGGTATCCGAGTAGACCACCAGCACGAACTCTTCGGTACCAAACATCTCCACAAATTTCTCGTAGGAAAGCCGCCGCGGGTCGTCATCGAGCAACCACGTCTCAATCGAATTATTCGTCTCAAGCCTGAAAACGAAAATTCCCATGACAATGGTAATGCATGTCAGCGCCCGAAGGATTTTGCGGGAGTGACAAGTAATGAGGCGGCTGTAAAGAACGAACATGAGCGGAGACCGTTCCTACCTTTTGGGCCGTAAAGTATGTTTGCGAAAATAAATCGGAAGGAGAGTGGACAACTTTATCAGCATTTGCATTCCGCCCTTGACCTTGACGTGCCCCCGGAAGAATGCATGAGCGGGCTGCACCTTTGCGGTTATGATCTGCATCAGCGTGGCGTTGTCCATCGTGATGACACAGGGCGCTTCGACTTCGCCGCAGGGAACCGGGGGCTTGATCTTGCCTTTCTTGATTTCGAAGAGCCAGTTGCCTCCCTTCTCTCCCTCGATGCGGAACATGCATGTAAAGTTCGTATTGCCGATCGTGATGTCCTCCTTTTGCCGGATCAATTGCGGCAGGAATTCATTGAAGTATTCGCGGCTGTCGGTAACCGTATCGGGCAGCCCGGCTGAGATTGTGTCGGATGAAGTCCTTTCGTGTACAGAATCCATTTCGATCTCTCCTTTCAAGGTTCCACAAACGAGAAGACGCTTTCCAGTGCCTCAGTCAACCGATCGATGTCTTCTTCCTCGATCACGAGCGGAGGTTGGAAAGTGAGCACGTTTCTTGCGGCGCCTGTTTTGCCGGCAAGCACACCGGCGTTTTTCAGTAATTCCAGAATATGATCGGTATCTTCAGCGGCCGGAGCCTTTTCCTCCCCAACAAGCTCGATCCCGAGCATTAATCCCTTGCCTCGGACATCGCCTATCAAGCGGTGCCGGTCCTGCAGTTCCAGGAACCTTTGTTTCAGTACCCCTCCCAGAAATTCCGCTCTTGATACCAATCCTTCGTCCTCAATTACGTCCAGCGTGGCGAGGGCTGCAGTGCTGGAGACGGGATTTCCGCCAAGGGTTGATGCGCTGGGACGTGTAAAGCAAGCCGCTATGGAATCGGTCGTCGAAAACGCGCCGATGGGGGTTCCATTAGCCAACGCCTTCGCGGAGGTGACGATGTCGGGCATGATATCGTAATGCTGGCAGCCGAACATCTTACCCGTTCGACCATAACCGGTTTGCACCTCGTCGGAAACAAAAAGGATTTCATAATGATCGAGTATTTCCCTCACTCGCTCGAAATAACCCGGCGGAGGAGTGATTATGCCGCCGTTGCCTTGAATAGGCTCAGCAAAGAATGCCGCCACGCGGCCGGAAGTGCTCGTCGTTATGGCCGCCTTGACCTCCAGCGCACACTCGATCTCGCATGATTCAACCGAAAGACCCAGCGGACAGCGATAACAGTACGGGCCGGCCACATGAGTAATGCCGCCTACCGGCGCAGGATCCGTACGCCAGAATGACAGGCCGGTGAGGCTCATCGTGAGCTTCGTCCGCCCGTGGAGGCCGTGGCGCAACGCCAGCATTTCGCTCCGACCGGTATAAATCTGCGCCAACAACGCGGCGCCTTCATTGGCTTCCGAGCCGCTTGCGCAAAAGAAACTCTTCTTGATGTCACCCGGCATGATCGCAGCCAGCCGTTCCGCGAGGTCTACGATCGGCTGCGTAAGATAGATCGTTGTGGTGTGCTGCAGCGTCCTCACCTGTTCGCAGATGCGGTCCACAATATAGGGATGGCAGTGGCCGGCGTTGACGACTGACACACCCGAATAGCAGTCGAGATACTGCTTTCCCGTGTGGTCGAACAGGTACTGACCCTTGCCCCGGACAAGTTGCATTGGCTCCTTGTAGAAATGATAGACGCAGGGGATGAGATACTCTTTCTTCTTTCGAACTATTTCACTCGGACCGATACCGGCGACTATCGTATCTCTGTGCACGATATTTCCTCCTTCATCAAGTGGCCAAGACTCCCCAACACTCCGTGCATATAAGCCCCCATGCTGAACGGTCGCGGGCTGATCCGGATCAACTTTTCGTAATCGTTCTCGCGGAGCGAAGGACAGTCGTTGCTTCCGGCAATCCGGTCTACTTCCCGTCGATACAGTTCAACGATGCTCTTGAGATGCCCCGCCTCGTAATATTGCCCCTCAATTCTAAGAACATGAACTCCTGCCTTTAGAACACTCCTCAAGAGGGGAAGCAGACAGATATCAAAAGGAAGCAGCAGGTGATTTCGGCAATACTGGTCGATCATCAGTGGATATATCTGTCCCTGCTCGTCTTTCAACGCATACTGCTGTCTACTGCGACAGGGCATGGGGCAATTGCCGTTTGGGGGAACATAATCGATGTTCGCAGCAGCCAGGCAATGCTCCAGAACGGCTCCCAATACCGGTCCGTGAACAACAAGCTCTTCGGGCAGAATGCGCTGCCGACTGAGAGACAGAGCTTCCTCGAGGGAGGCTTCCGCCGCAGGAGTGAACCGTTGTACGTTCAAGCTCCTCATGAGCTTGATGCTTCCGATATTAAGAATCGAAAAATTGAAATCGGCGACAACCTGCCCCGGAAAATATGTATTGGCGAGCCGAAGCGCTCCCAGGTTTGTGGCCAGGACGGAATCGATTAGATCAATTGGTAGACCCTGGAACAGGCGCTCGAGTTCCCACAATTCTCGCTCCGTGCTGATTCTCGGCGTGGCGATTCCGGCGTTCCTTCCCGATGCCCGGGCGAACGAGGCGAATTCCGCGATCGAGCCGCCGGTCCATCGCGTTCCCTCCTCGAAGAAGACTTCTCCTGCGACATAAACGAGGTCCGCACCCGCTTCCAGCGCGCCATACGCAGCCTCGGGAGAGCCTGCCCGCACTGCCAGGCGAGGAACCGGATTGCAGGCGTGCTGTTGATCACTATTGCGGGAAGCCGATGCTGCAAGGTCGGCCATTCCCTTTGCGTTCTGGAACCGAATCCCGGGAGCATGGCTGAAGAGGCGCGGCTCCCGCTTGCCGGAAAATCCGATGGAAGACGATCCGGGATTGCCAAATGCATAACAGGACGAAAAATCGCGGACCCGGTTGTTTTGAAGGTCGCTGTACGCGTCTCCGTTCTTGCGGTATGAACAGGGAGCTTCCCAATACCTGTCAATCTCCTCGCGATAGGCTTGCACAATCGGTTTCAGAAATTCAGACGGACGCATCCTGCCCTCGATTTTGAATGAGCATATTCCGGCATTCACCATCTCCGGTATATTTTGAAACATGCACATGTCGTTTCGAGCGAGCAGATATGGTCCCGGGCGGCCGTTTTTGACAGAGTCGCCGTTCTGCGCGTCGACAAGGTCATATGGCCAGCGACAAGGCTTGAGGCACCGCCCCCTGTTGCTGCTTTCTCCGAAGAGGATGCCGCTGGTGAAACACTGCCCGCTCTGAGACGTGCACATATCGCCATGGATAAAGTATTCGAATTCGAGGCCGGTTTCCCGCCACATCGACTGCACTTGAGCAAGCGTGATATCCCGCGACGTGATGATGCGCGTAATCCCCAATTCGCCCAGGGAAGTCGCCATGGCGCTGCTATGCACGTTCATCATCGTGCTGGCATGCTTTTCGAGCTTCAAACCTAATTCGCGGGACAGATGGAGAACCCCGAGGTCCTGCAAAATGATTGCGTCGACGCCGATGCTTTCAAGAAATTCGAGGTAGCGGGAAAGCCGGCTCAGTTCCTCGTCCCCGAGAAGACTGTTGACGGTTACATATATCCGTTTGTCGCGCTCGTGACACCACTTGACTGCTTCAGCCAGTTCCTCTGCTGAGAGGTTGAAGTCAGAGCGGTGAAGACGCATGTTGAAATTCTTGCCGCCGCAATACACGGCGTCCGCCCCCGCGCTTGTTACCTCTTTCAAGGTCTGCAACGTACCTGCAGGAGCAAGCAGTTCCGGCTTTGTCATTCTTCGATTCATCAAGAGCACCTGCTTTCCTTACCGCAAATATCCCTCAATACAGTCCGGTCTTCAACCGATTCCTCATGACCGGCAACGGCTCCGGGCAACGGAACCCGTCTTGCACAAAACCCAGATGTTCAACTCTCTCAGGGGGCGGGATGCGCTCGGCGCTATCGCGTTCGCACATGTTGACGATCAGTCCGCTGGAATCCAGTCGGTGAAACATGATCCTTCCTCGCTCGCCGTAGGCGACCCTTGTTTGGAGCACTCGCTCGTCAGGGATGGCTCCCTCGCACAGGGGGATCAGGCGAATGACAAGTCGATTGCCGTGTGGATAGTAGTCGATTGGCCGAGGCTCGACGGGAAACAGTTCCGGACACATTCCAAACAGGGTATTGCCGTAGCCTGAAATATGAACCGCGTTGGGGAACATGTCTTGCCGAAAAGCATCGTACCTCTCATGGGTCAGAGCGACTCCTCCATAATGCACGCCTCTGATTTTCAGGCGCTGAGATTTGGTCATCCCCTCGCTCAGAGCCGCCAAGACGGAAGGTGTTGTAAAAAGCACTCCAACGTCCTGGCTGTCCAGGATTCCCAGAGCCTGCTCGATTACGTGCTCAAGGTATCTCCGACTCCCCATTGAGCCGGATTTCATTTTCTTAGCCCATCGCGCATCGAAATCCACCGAAAATGGGTCCATGCTTTTCAGTCGATTGGCGCAGGCGCGCGCGGCCTTTCCGATTATGTGTGGGCCGGAAGGACCTATATACAGCCAGTTTTCCTCGCGTGGAAATCGCATCGCATTCGCGGCACGGGAAAAAGGCTCTATAAACGCGCCGCTGAACTCCTCTTCTGAGTAGGCGGTAAGCTTAGGCGCGCCGGTTGAGCCTGCGCTGTCACCAAGAACAAACGTTTGCTTTTCCTTTAGTAATGCCCGAGGAACAAACTCTTCCACTGACAGGCCTCGCAGTGACTCGTCATCCATCAACCCCAGCTTCCAAAGATCGTCCACTTCTTTCACTTCACTTGCAACATCAATCCCGAGTTCTGTCTGTCGTCTGAGCCAGTACGGGCTCCCATGTTCGGGATGAAAATGCAGCGAGAGTATATTTCTCAGATGAGTCTGCATGCCATCCAAGATGTTTCCCACAACTTTGTCTGAGGTCCTTTGGAGCATGGACATTCCTCTCATTTTTTCGATCCTTCCGCCGCTGAATTCTCTGACGCCGTTTCCAGCAACTGCCGGGCGTCACTGTTGTTCGCTTTACTCGTCAGGCTTTTTGAGGCTTCACGCTCAAGGTCGTCTTTTAAAGCTTTCCATTCGAGCGGCGCCAACAGGAAATTGTGAGCCCCAATTTTTTCCACTTGCTTGATCCTCTCGGGAAATTGTTGAAACTCTGCGGGCATTGTTAATCCTTGTTCCTGGATTTGTTGAAAAAGCGCGTGTGTCTCAACCCGGCTATCAAACCAAGCCTTCATCCAGTCGAGCAGTAAAAGCCCATATCGAGGGTTGTGACATTGGACGCACCTATCCTGATAGCTGACGATTCGCTGTCCTTCTTCGCGACTGTCATGACACTGGTCACAGCGAATGCGTTTCCAATGTGGGTCCGGCAGGGCCTTGCCGGCAGTCATGCCGGAGGAGCCGGCCATTATTTCCGCATACTCGGCGTGGCAATCGACACAAGCGGCTTTGAGAGGCTTGTATGTCTCGTGTTCATGACAATCCGCGCAGCCAACGGAGTTGTGGATGGCGTCCAACTTGAAATTTGATTGCTCGTCATGGTTGAATGTGAGGAAAGCGCCCTTCCATCCGAATTCGCCGTGACAGTTCCGGCATTGTGTTGACAGTTGTCCCTGGTGCTCGTCCGTATGACAGTTAATACAATCGGTCCCAATATCCTTGAATTTAGCGGCCGCAAGTTTTGCGATTGGTTCGCCGGGTTTGTGGCACTTGTCGCAACTCAATTCCTGATGTTTTCCCACCAGCTTATAATTGGAGTCGAGTGCATGGGAGTAATTCGTGCTTCTGCCGGTCCACCCCGTTTCGTCGTGACATTTTTCGCAGCTTTTTGAGAGCTGGTCGTTATGTTTGTCCGCGTGACAATCCACACAAGCGGTGTTCGGAACAATGAATTGAGTTGCCGGCTCGGGACCACGATGGCATTTTTCGCATGATGCCTCCTGATGTTTTCCCAGTAATTTATATTGGGAATCGCGGCTGTGTGTGTACTTCAGCGCCGGCCCGGACCAGCCGTCGGTTGAATGACATTTTTCACAATCGATACTAATCGCTTGCGGGTGTGGATTCTTATGACAGCTCGTGCATTTGGTTGCTTTGAGTCCGATATAATGAATGTGCGGTTCGTCGTGCGGGTGCTGTTTGGCGTGACATTTATCACAATGGATTTCGGCGTGTTTGCCTGTTAAAGGATAATTCGACAGCCTGTGGTTGAAAGCTTGTGGGTCAAAGTCATTGATGATATCCGACTCCAACCCTTTGTGATCGGTATGGCATTCTGTGCAGCTTCCCTGGAGTTTGCCGTGATAGCCGTCCCTTCTCGAAAGCCTCTCCTTGACGTCCTTGTGGCAATCCAGGCACCGAGAGTCGTCTATTCCGCGGGTGAGCGTATGGCACGCGTAACAATCCGTTAACTTCTTTTCATGAGCGTGGGATTTTGTGAGCTGTCCGGGAGAGAGAAACCTGGCGAAGGAAGGCAAATCCGCCTTTGCCTCCGTCCCGAGGACAAGCGGAACAACCAGCATGATTGCACGCGCCACAGCGGCGAGATTTTTATGATTGAGGATCTTCATCTGTGCAAGGTTCTTCCACTGTTCCTGCCCATCGAGGATGATGATGATCAGCCCATTCTCTGTCGACGTCCCCATGAATGATTGCCCAAAACGAGGGGCGCGTGGATCGATGCAGAACAGCCATGTACATGTGACCCAATACCGTGAGAACCGCAAACGGGAACAACGAGGCATGGATGAACCACGCCAGCAACAGGCCGTCGGATAACCACATGATAAGTCCCGAAACAACAAAACCAACGCCCATGCTCATTACAATCAACATGTTGAGCTTCTGTCCGGCGTTAAATTTTGCAACGGCGGGCATGGTTGTAGAAGGGATGAAGAGTTTCATGAACGAGCCATAGAACCACCTGAAATCGTTGCGGTCCCAACTGAATGCCAGCTTGATGTTTCTGAGGAGGATTTTCGCGTCCCCACTCATGAAGACCAGGAAAGGCGCGAGGATATAACATACGGCCGCGATCCTGTGGAGCGTCGTCAGGTTCAATTTGGATGCGCTTTCACCCGAGCGTGAGGCGGAGAATAGCAGCAACCCCCCTGTCACCATCAGGACGATTTGCGGGAGGGCGAACGACCAGTGCAACAGGCGTTCGGTCGCAGAAAAACGGCGAATTTTACCAGTTCGTCTCGCCCTTGACGAACAGGTGCTGATCGATGATAAATCGATGTGCTCCATCTTGACCTTCTCTCTTCAATACAATTTCCAGCCGGCTTGCCTCAAGAGGTAGTGAAAATCGGAATGCGCGTCGCTCCAGAGGCCTCAGAGCAGTCTGCGTTTCCTTATAAATGTCCACCGCCTGCTCGAGCAGCGTCTTCCCGTCGTCCGACTTCACTGTTAAGGACAATGTCGCTTTCCGAAAGCCGAAATCGCCGGTCGGGATGAAGTGGGGAAGAAGATTGATCACGTTCACTTCGGCGAAGCCCCCCTGCTCTTCGCATTCCCACCTGACATCCAAAGAAACGGCTTCTTCGGGCGCTTCCATTTTTTCGAAACTGAACGTGTGCCGCCTGAGCATGTGCTCCTCCTCCATGCTCACCAAGATCTTCGATGTTAAGCTGTCAGCCTGGGTGACCTTTCTCTTCACCTTCGGCATGTGACAGTCCTGACAATTTTTCTTGTTCTCGATTGCAGCGTTGCGCCACTCTTCATATGTTCCCTGATGGCATGTCCCGCAGAGCGAACTGGTCGTGAAGAATTCTTTTTCGACGCCGACCTCGTGCGGCACGACCGTGGCCGTAGGTTCGATGGGACCGATAAGTGTTCCCTGATTGAAATGGCATGAAATACAGGTCACGCCCTCTTCGCGGATGGCATTTCTTGCGGCTGGTACGCCCGCGGCATGAATGGAAACGGGCGTATGACAACCAAGACAGTCCTCAAAGGAATGATCATTCGTCGCGAGACGGAAGCTGTCACTGGAGTAACTCTTGGAATGGAGCGACTCCGTCCACTCTTTGTAGATCTCGATGTGACACTCGCCGCATTGGGAAGCGGAGGGATAATGCTGCTCCACCCTGGTCAGCATCCGGAAATGTTCGGAGGCGCATCCCCCAATGAGAAAGACGCCGAATGAGAGCAATAAAGCCAGAGTCGCTCTTCCCGGGTATGCTGATTCCCTCAATAAAGACTCTCTTTGGGTTCGTCTTTGCATATGGCTTCATTCTTGATATTCAATATGTATGCCATCAAGAGCACGCAGGCGCGGCATCGTCAGGAAACTACTTGGAACCAAGGGCTTTGGATGATGCCGGGCTCGGAGGAAAGGGTAAAGCCTATGTCCCGCTGTGTAAAATTTATATGGTCGTCAAATGAAAATCCTACAAAGAGCCCGCAACTCTGCCCGGGTCTGAGAAGCTGGGAGACACCCTGCGATATACGAATCAAAATTTCCTGGTTTTCCAAACCGAAGGAGGATTGCCTCATGTCTTACTTTGCGGGTGATGCACGGTATGAATTAAATTTTGTGATGCAAACAAAACTATTTTTGAACAACGGTGTCGTAACCTCAACGGGCGCCGCCGCGCGCGATCTTGAGATAGAGAAAGCTTTGATTGTCACTGGCCCGATCACGGCGGAATCAGAAGGATTGGCCACAGCCGTAGAAACCCTGGAGGGCGCGAAGATCAAACACGCGGTGTGGGCCAATGTCGAGCCGGAAGTGCCCGAAAGAACAGTGAGCGCATGCGTCAATGCTTACCGGGAGAATGAATGTAATGGCATTATTGCCATTGGCGGAGGCAGCTCGATCGATACCGCCAAGATGGCCGGTTGCATCATCGGGGGAGGCGGGTCAATCCGGGAATACGATTTGACGCAGGAGCGCCAAGCGCCACCGAATCTTCCGCCGCTTCTATGTATTCCCACCACGGCCGGCACTGGCAGCGAGGTAACCTCTATGGCGGTATTCACCCATGGCGATGACTCCTCCAAACGGGTGGTGATAAGCGCCAACATGTGTCCAAACGTCGCGCTCGTCGATCCCCTGCTCACCTACTCGATGCCGCCGGATCTGACCGCTGTCACGGGGATAGATGCATTCTGTCATTCAATTGAAGCCTATCTGTCAACCCTATCCAGTCCTATCAGCGACTCCCTCTCTCTCTATGCAATGGAATTAGCGGCCAAATTCCTCCCGAGAGCCGTGAAAGACGGAGAGGACGACGAGGCCCGAGCCGGCATGAGCGTGGCCGCAACCATGGCGGGCATGGCAATCAGCCATGCGATGCCTCATTTCGCTCATGCGATCGGACATGTTCTTGGCGCAAGGTGTCATGTGCCGCATGGCGCCGCCTGCAGCGCAGTTCTCCCGCAGGGGCTGAGGAAGCTGAAAAGCGCTCAATCAGGCAAGTTCCGAAAGATCGCTTGCATCTTTGGGCTGGCGCCCGAAGACTATGCCGGCGAGGAGGCAGTTGCCGATGCAGCAATTGATGCAATAGAAAATATGATATCCACCATCGGCCTGCCAAGACTTGAGGATGTTATGGGACAATTCGAAGGAAAGCCTTCGGAATTAGTGTCTGCGTGCGTCATCGAACCAGGTATGATGTTTTCGCCCGTACCGCTCTCAGAACTCGACGTAATGGATATCCTCGGCATCAAGAGCGGCTGACTATGCGTTGAGACTTGGCGATTCTGCGAAACCATTCAGTATAGGATGCAATTCCCCGAACTTGTATTTATGAGCCTCCAGCCCGGCGTCAGCTTGACACATCCCAAAGAAATATAATAAAGTCACATGGTCATACCATGTGATAATAGCGGCAAATCCGGTTCAGGGGGTGCGGCGCAATACCGGCCCTCTTCACTTTGCCGGCAAGTGGAAATCAGAACAGGAGAGGAATGATCATGGCAACCCTGAATGCGTCCAAGTCTGCGGATTCCGCGCCGCAAGACGGCGCTTTACATTTCCGTCCCGTTGAAAAAACGACTCTTTCAGGAGAGATCGTCGACCAGATTCTCTCCATGATCGTGACGGGAAAACTGAAGGCGGGAGACAGACTGCCGCCTGAAAGAGAGCTCTGCGAATCGTTCAAAGTCGGACGCGGATCGGTCCGAGAGGCGATGAAGGCGCTGGAGATCCTCGGAATTATCAGACGGGATGTTCCCGGCACGACCATTTGCAGGCCGGAAGAAAACCGGTATCTCGGCCTGTCGCTTACCACGGGTGCAGCGTCTCTCGAACAGGCGCTTGAATCGGCCAGAATCGTGGGCATCGAGACGGCCGGGTTGGCCGCCGAACGCGCGAAGCCTGCGCATATTCGGAAGATGGCTCAGAAAGTGAAGGAATCGGAAGACACGCAGAATCCGGCCGCTATCCATTTATCTTATCACCGGGCCCTCGCGGCCGCCGCTCAGAATCCGGTCCTCTCCCAGATCTACAGCATGCTCATCGCACTGGTTGCACAATCGCGCTCGCTCGTCCTGACATACCAGAACATGGATGAGAAGAAGTTGGAGAAGGTCGCCAGAGAAATCTTCGACGGCCACAAAAAAATTCTCAAGGCTATCGAATCGCATAATCCCATCTCCGCCAGGAGATGCATGAAAGAACACTACGACTGCATGGAAAGCGTGGCTCTTGGAAAATGACTCCCCCTCGAGCATGCCGGGGCAGTCCAAATAACGCGACAAATATTTGTCCAGAAGTCAGGCGGGAGGGGGATGACTGATGGCTGATGCAAGTTTTGACGCGGTGATCATCGGAGCGGGCCATAATGGCATGGCGCTCGGGTGTTATCTCGCGAAGTGCGGATGGAGCGTCGGCATCTTTGAGAGGAGGCACGAGGAAGGCGGGGGCCTCTGTACAGAGGAGCTCACGCGGCCCGGCTTTCTGCATAATGTCCATTCAAATTATCATACGCTTGTCGGTGTTTCGCCGGTGTATGACGACCTGAGACTCTTCGAGCATGGCCTCACCTATGCCCACCCCCCGGTCCAAATGGGAAGCGTCTTTCGGGACGGAACCTCACTTACTATCCATACGGATATGAACAAGACGTACCAGTCAATGGCTCGCTTTTCGGAACAGGACGCCGACACCTGGCTCCGGCTTTACGGGGAAGTGAAAGGATTCCTCGACCTCCTGGTCGGCACCCTCATGTTCGCGCCGCCCATCGACCTGAACGAAATTACAAATGCGCTCACTGTCTGGGGAGTCGAAGATAAATCCGAGTTCCTGCGGGCGCGCCTGCGCAGCCTGAGCATCAATGATTTCCTGAACCAGCATTTCGAAAACGAAAAGATCAAGACCATGCTGGCATTTCATGCGGCCGTATGCGCATACAGTAACGACGTGCGCGGACTCGCGATTTCTTTTCCTTTGCTCGCCGGCAAGATCGACAATTGGCAATGTTGCATCGGTGGATCTCATAAACTGGCGCACGCCCTCTGGTGGACCCTGCTTGCGGATGGCGGCATCGTGCATCCGGCCGCACCTGTCGAAAAGATTCTGACCAGGGACGGCCGGGCTGCCGGCGTGAAGTTGCTGGATGGCTCGCAAATCGAAGCGAAAAAGCTGGTCGCGAGTAACGTGGATCTCGAGCAGACGTTTCTGAAATTTCTCGACAGCGAAATCACGGACAAACTCTTCATCGAGAAGGTGAAGAATTGCAGGCACAAGGACTGGTCGCTGTTCAGCGTCCACCTTGCAATGAACGAGCCGCCACAGTATACGGCCGCCGCCTTCGATCCCGACATCAACCAGGCATGGGTAATGAATGTGGGATATGAATCGCTGTCGGATCTGAATAAGGACTTCGCGCTGGTCAGGAATGGAAAGCTGGCGGACCCAAAGCTCAACTGCGCCGTCAATTCACTTTTTGATCCCACCGACGCGCCTACCGGAAAGTACACCGGTCTCATCAGGCAGTTCGCTCCGTTTCAGATTGACGGGAATGAGAATGCCTGGGACGAAGTGAAAACGGATTACGCCGAGCGGTGCATAGCGAAGTGGCGCGCATATGCGCCGAATCTGGATCGCAACGCGATCATCGAATATGTTCCCTATACGCCCAAGGAGATCTCAGACAGGCTGGTGAACATGGTTCGCGGCGACTGGATGCTTGGCGCCATTGCGCCCGACAACCTGCTTTCACAGCGCCCCTTCCCTGCCCTTTCCCAATACAGAACCCCGATCAAGGGATTGTACATGTGCGGCTCCACCCAGCATCCGCACGGGTATATCACTTTCGCTCCCGCATATAATGCACTCCAGGTGATAGCCGACGATTATGGCCTGGAAAAATGGTGGAAGAAGGTCTAACTCCCTGTAGAGGTCGATGGCGTGAAGGTGAGTCTTGAAGGAAATGGCGAGCCAAGCGGGCTGGCGATGATGTTGTTCCAGTACTTTGAGCAGAACCTGGGCGATTGTGAATACAAGCGCAGGCAAGCCTGCAGAATACGAGGAAAGATGGCTATTGAAGCATCGGAAGGCAACATCGGTGTGACTGTTCAATTCAAGGGCGACAGCATAGAGATATCCAGCGGATGCTTTCCGAATGCGGACTTGTCCATGCGGGGAGGCATTTTTGATATTGCCGAAGCCGCCTCAAGCGGATCAGGAAAAGCAATTGAAAAGATAATGAGCGGGAAGCTCAAAATCGAATCCGCATGGAGACACCCGCTTTTTGCGTTTCGCGTGGCCAGATTCATGAGCCTGCCCGCAGAAATGAGGGCTGACGACAAGCCTGCGACATGGCCCGTCGGATGGATGCTCGCGGCAGCGGGGGCCGCAGTAATATTGGGGATGGCGGCGCTTCTCGCGCTAAGATGACCTTGGCTCCCCGGAGATGAGCAGGGAGGATACCTGAACAATGAAAGCGTATGACGCGATAGTGATAGGCGGCGGTCATAACGGGCTGACGCTGGCCGCGTATCTGCAGCGCGCGGGGATGCAAACGCTGGTGCTCGAGCGGCGACATGAATGGGGAAGCGGTCTTGCGACGGAGGAAGTGACGCTTCCCGGTTTTCTGCACAACACCCACGCGCAGTACATGGAATTCATCGATTACATGCCCTTCTATCACGACTTCGGGCTTGAGAAACTGGGCGCAAAGATGATTTATCCAGTCAATCAATGCGGCATCACTTTCGCCGATGGGCGGCCGCCGATAATCGTTCACAATCCGCAGCACCTTGACCTCACCTATAAGAGCATCGCGCAATACTCGAAGCAGGATGCCGAGACGTTTTGCGAGTTGAAACGCAAGACCATGGAAGTCGATCATCTATTCTGCATGCTGTACTGGAATCCTCCTGTTATGCCTCCCGACGATTCGCTTCACGGCCCGGAGGACATCACGATCGCTTTGCTCGAGCATCTCGGCCTCGGCAAGGAAATGCTGAATAAATCAGTCAGGGTGATTATTGACGAAACGTTTGAAACCCCTGAACTCAGGACGATGCTTTATCGCCAAGTGTTAGAGTGGGGCACCCCGCCGGAGTGGACCGCGACCGGCTTTTCTTTCATCGCCTGTATCCTGTGGCTCATCGGCATCTGGAAGATGTGTGTCGGCGGGACCCACACGCTCAGCCACGCCATGGAGAGCGCGTGCAGGCGGGAAGGAGTCGCCATGCGCGAGAACTCGCTCGTGCGCGAGATCATTATCAAGAACGGTCGCGCCGCCGGCGTCAGGCTGGAGGACGGAACACAGTTTGAAGCGAAGAAACTGATTGCCAGCAATGCCGACCTCAAGCAAACGCTGTTCGATCTTGTGGGCAAGCAAAACCTTAGCGAGCTGTGGATCAAACGGGTCAAGAATTTCAGAATAGGACCCGACCATTGCCTGGGCACGACCTCATTTGCCCTGAAGGAGGCACCGGATTACAAGTCGGCGAAATGGGATCCGAATATCAACAAGACGTTTTACACGATCGTCGGCTTCGAAACACCCGAGGAGATGATTAACTATATCAGGGAAGCGACACAGGGCAAGATACCCGGCACGCCCGGCGCCGGCACCTGGGTAAATTCACTTTGGGACCCGACACAGGCGCCACCCGGCAGGCACTCAATGAGCGGATGGTTTTTCTTCCCGAAGGCAAGCGAACTGACGCCCGCGGAATGGGATAAAGTCCGATCCACCTACAACGACAAATTTCGCAATCATTGGGAAAAATATGCGCCCAATATGACGTGCGCTAATGTGCTCGCCCACACACTCTATACACCCCTCGACATGGAGCAGACAATGCTGATGCGTGAAGGCTGCTTTTCAAACGGCTCGCTTGCAGCCGATCAGGCGGGCTGGATGAGGCCGTTTCCCGAGGCGTCACAATATCGAACCGAGATAGACGGGCTGTATCTTTGTGGGCCATATACGCATCCGTCCGGCGGCGTGTTTGCGGCATGCGGATACAATGCCTTCAAGTCTATCGCGCAGGACTTCGGACTTCCGAGGCTCTGGGAACAAGCGGACAGAGGATACTGAAAAATTGGCGGGGGGGAATATGGCTGATATCTATTCAATAGACTGGTACGACACGCTGAAGGCGCTGGTGAACAGCCGCGAAGACATCTCCGCTCGCGCGCCTCAGGGCCAGTGGCGCATTTGCGTTGAAATTGCGGGGGACGGAAAATCACCGTATATCGGCAACGGACAGGCGAAATATTTCTTTATCCTGTTCGATAAGGGAAAATGCCAGGAATACAAAGAACTTTCCGAGACAATGGACGGCAAGGGACTTGACTTCCGTTTCAGCGGTCCGGCCACCGTTTTCGAAGAAATAGCTGCCGGCATGCGTGATTTCATCGAAGCCGGCTTGCGCGGAGCAATCAGGATACGCGGCGATATGCGCATCTTCATGAAGAACGCCGAACTCGTCAAAATCATGTCCGAACTGTATTCTCAACAGGTCGATACGCAGTGGCCAAAAGGCAGACCTCCATACGTATGAGGAATTCTAAAGAAAAGGCAAAGAGGCCACCCGGAGAATGTTTCGCTGATCTCTTTTCAATATCTTACATGGTCAAGGTGTCTGGGTTGAGCGGGAATTAGAACTTTGCCGTTTTCACACAGGTGCTTCCCGCAGAGGACGACCGTCCGCTTTATTTTCATGTGATCCCCCCGCAAATCGCCATGCGCGCGTATCCAACGACCGGACTATATCGGGCCTTTTTCTGGGAGACAACGGGACTTTGGAGACAGTTTTGGGATAGTCCAGGAAGGGAAAAAGTACAGGCGGGATGATCCGGTCACCTGCGACCGGCCGAGACCCCGGAGCGACTGCGCCGCTTCATTCACATCTGCTACGCGGTCCAGAGCGATCAGTCCGTCACCCAATCTGATCGATAACGGTGTCGCGCGCCACCGGCGCGACATCGAAAATGCGAAAGCGGGCAATAGCCAGCGCATAGGGAAGCAAGGCGGAATTCAGGACAAAGACCAACGGATTGAACGGCGCGATTCGAGCGCCTGAGAATGTGACATATCATTCGCGCTGCTTTTCTTTATTTGCTTCCTTCTTCTCTAATAGCTGCAGTTGGTATAGATCGCCGAATCTATTTGTGAACTTAAACACTGTTCGATTTAACGGATTTCTCGAATAGAAATAAAGGCCGCACGGCTCAAGGCATTCAACAAGGCGAAGCTTTGTTTGGTTGTCGATCAGGCTGTAGTGAATTCGGTTGATGTTATTCTTGATCGCATAATCAAGCGAAGTGACTATCACACGCTCGTAGGCAAAACTCTTCCGGGAATGGTCGCGGTTGAAGCCTCCCAGAACTCCACCCATGTTTGAGCCGCTGATTTGAAAAGTATGGAAACCGGAGATTGTCTCATTGACACGGACAAGAATGTGGAGATATTTGTCGGAGTTGAAGACCTCCGTTTCAAATATATTGTCCTCAAAGAATTTTTGGCAGGGAGTGTTGACTCTGCTATATTCGACTGAACATTCAACGCACGCCTTTACCTGCTCTTTATCTTTATCCGATAGCGGGCCCTGCCGCGCCTCGGAAACTATGGACTGCTTTCTTCTGGACAAATTTTTCTTCAGGCTCCGGTGTTCCCCGAGGTATTCGGATATGTCCTTGTACCTTGTCGCATCAAGCCACGCTTCTGAGGGAGAGGGATATTTTGCAAAGCCTTCAGTTTGATAGACATCATCGTGAACAGCTGTATCAACGATCGTAACCATATCAGCTTCTTTTTCATTCCTCAAACATGTCAGGATGGCCTTCATCATTTCATCGGCCATTTCCGGCTCCCGATAAAAGAAGGGCCTGCTAAGATTAGAGGTAATCAGGTTACGAAAGGATAAGTAGGCGCAGTTGTTTGTAAGCGCCGACAGTCCGCCGCCCAATAGCCCGAGAAAGGAGTTTTTTCTCAGAGCTGCATAGGAAGTGCGAAGATCAAACGGCTTGATCTTCACAAAAAGCCCAAGCCCTGTCAATTCATCATCCGTGAACAGTTTCAAATAGAAAAAGCTTACTCGGCGAGTTGATCTGGCAACCCATTCATCGAAAAGATCCCAGACGTTATTGGACAGTCCCTGCTGTCTGAGATGCTTTGCGAATAGGTCCTTCTCCCGCTCGGTCAGCGTAGTAGCTTTTCCGCAGCGGATATTATTCATATTCACGTTCACGCAATTGCTCGGACAGGTAAGGCCGCGCGATGAGCGCCAGAGCCGTCCTGCTCCGCCGTTTCTTCATTTTTTTGCAGGTCTCTTCGGGATTCTTGTTGAGCAGGGCACGCCCGACTGGCAGAGGCCGCATCCCGCCTCTTCGTCGATTTCGAACTCCTTGCGCCATTCCTCGGTGCACTGCATTACATACATGCCGCATTTCATCTTATCATGGCCGGATTCCGAGAGCGCTCCGGCCGGACATCGCTTTATGCACTCGCCGCAAGTTCCGCTGTTGTGAAAGAGGCAGTTTGCCATGTGGTTTTGGTAGGCGCGGGGGCTAGCCTCGAGCTTCATGTTCACGATGACGCTGCCGACTCTGTGAGCGATTCCCCTGGGGGTGATCAATCCGTCATTGAGGCTGAAGGTGCCGAGGCCTGCCGCAAAGGCCGCATGGCGCTCGGACCAGTTAGACGCAAGGCCGACGCGGTCATCCACCAGGAATTGCCAATAGCTTGTGAGTATCGGCGCGGTCGCGAGGAGACCCTCCCTTCTGAGAACGTCTGCGACATGCCGCCGCAGCAGCTTGTTGTGCTTCTCGCCCATCTCACGGGTCAACGCCCATCGGCGGGAGGGCCGCTTCTCTTCCTTCGCGTTGTCTTCAACTGTTTCCTTCATGATCGGCAGAACCCAGGCGATAACGCTTAAGTTCTCCAGGCTTCCCTCATACTTCTCATCGGTAGCAAGCTGCTGCATGAGGTCCCTGGGCCTCCAGTGAAAATCGCCGACTACTCCCTGGTATTTGTCGAATATCTCGTCATCGCCGTCCGCGAAGCCGACCAGCGGCTTATCGAACATCCTCGAGTTATCCAACGTGGTGAAACGATTGGCCTCATTCTCTGCGACAAATCGTTCTATCTCTTCCGTGATAAACATCTCCGGATTATCCTGCAGCAAATGGTTCATCGTTTTCTCCCTGAATATCGGGTGTTATCCAAAAGGAAGAGCGGAATTATCCTTATTTCGTCTTTCCCCTGCATGACAAAATGCACGTTTCGAGGATGAATGAGCAGGCTCATACTGCATTATGGCAATCCCGCACAGTTCGTTTTGATCATCAGTGGATCAGCCAGGCCCTTGGCAAGAACCGAAAGCTACAACCACTCTCCCTCTTCGAGCGCTCCGCGGTGGGCTTCCAGGCTTTCTTCATTGAGTTCAATGCCGATGCCCGGTCTGTCGGCCAAGTTGAGATAGCCGTTTTCCCAGTCAAACGGTTCTTTGACAATCACATCAAAAAAGTTCCGGGACTTGTAGATGCTCTCCAAAATAAGGAAATTCGGAATATTGGCGGCTATCTGAATCGCAGCCGCCGTGATTATGGGTCCTCCCCACACGTGGGGCGCCATGAGCACATAGTTCGCTTCCGCAAGTGAGGCGATTTTCTTGCAGGCGGTTATTCCGCCGCAACTGCCGAGATCGGGCTGCACGATAGCGCACGCGTTCTCTCTTATGAGATTTTGAAATTCATAGACCGTAACCAGACGCTCGCCCGTCGCTATCGGAATCGAAGTGCTCTGGGCAATCCTTCCCATCTCCGCGTAATTTTCGGGCGGGCAAGGCTCTTCCAGCCACAACGGATCATATTTTTCCACTCTTCTGGCCAGACGGCGCGCCGCAGCAGGCGTGATCTGCCCATGCGTGCCGATGCATATATCGGCTCTATTGCCCACCGCTTCGCGAACAGCGGCAACGGCCTTTTCGGCGTGATCATATTCCAATTGGGAAATTTCCCAGGGAGGATTCTTGAATTGACCCGATCCAGCCTGCCACAAAGGATCGAACTTCACGCCGGTGAAACCTTCATCCGCCAGTCTGGCCGCGTGTTCGCCCAATCTGGCCGGATTGCTGAACCAGTCCTTGACTGCGTTAAACAGGCTATCCGTTGCTTCCAGATCATAGATGTAGGTATATGTTCTAATTCGATCCCTGCACTTGCCGCCAATCAGATTGTAGACCGGTGCATTATAGTATTTGCCGCAAATGTCCCAAAGGGCGACATCAAACGCGCTGATGAGTCCCAAGGCGACATAATCGGGATGCTGCGACGTCAGTGATGTATAGAGCATGTGATAGAGCGGCTCCCTGTTGATGGGATCCTGGCCCTTCAGCAGCCGGTCAAATATTGCCTTGACCGTGACTTCATAATTTTTTTCAAGGCCGTGCAGGCAACTCAGTATTGCGGTTTCACCCCAACCTTCGATCCCTTCATCGGTTTCAAGCTTTGTGAAAAACCACAGTGGTCCCCCCCAATTGGGAGGGTCGGTTCTTATCACGTAGGTCTTTACGTCGGTCAGTTTCATCAGCGCGCCCCCTTACCATGCCTTATAAATCCAGTTCCCATATAATAGTCAAACATTGGTCCATGAACCATGTGAATTGGGCAGACCACAGGAATGGATATCCTATAAGAAAATAGCATATCAGAAAGTACCGGTTTGTCGCCAATGAAAACTAGCTCACCGAGAGGAGTAACTTTCTCCGGAATTCAGTACGAGAGGTTCAGAGCATTCGCAACAAATAGCACAAAAAAACCCAAAACTCGTCGGCTTGGGCCACAGTTTGGGCCGGAACGAAAATTTCTCATTCGCTTGCTGCTTCCTGCTGAGTACGCAGCGAGGATTGACTGCTCACAAATTGAAATCCTGCGCCCGTAATGATCGCCTACCTGCTGCAAAGCTATACTTCAAGTGTGTCCTCCGTTAAGGACATCTTCCTGGAATTCGAAATGGTGAAGATTTTATGACGAACTCTTCGCGCAGGAATCGGTCGATGACTATTTGAAGATTTGCTGAAGATTTGAACTTGTGTTGCGGCTTCGATTGTCAAGCAGTTGCATGAATCATGGCTGGATTCTGCTGCAAAACTCCCACTCTCGGGTTCAACCGCGCTATGGTAGGTGCGAATTTATTCGCACATTCAAGACTGGCCGAATGAATTCGGCCCTACCAAAGGGGGTTCTGCAGTGGAATCATGGATGGATACATGACCTCAATATCGAGTTTGATAGGGCTGGAAATAGCCTATCAGTACTTGACAGGAGGCGAGGGATGTGATATATATTTATAGGGCGCCCTATATATTAATCGCCTTTCCAAGGAGATGAAATGGGTAGAAAGAGCATTGCGCATATCAGACGAGAGCAGATCATCAACGGATTTTTCAAAGTCGTGGCAAAGAAAGGCTTCGCAAATGCCTCGACACGTGAAATAACCGAGGCCGCTGGCGTCAGCAAGGGGGTCCTACATCACTATTTCATTGACAAAGAGGCAATGGTTCTGGGTGTCTTGGGCCACGTGCTCGAAACCTACCTGGCAGAGTTCACCGAAGGCCTCGAAAAGCGCGAGTCGCCCACCGAACAGATGGAATTCTTCTGGTCGTGGTTTCTGGATCTCAATCGTTTCAACATGGAATTCTCGCGTGCGTGGGTGGAGTTTTGGGTTCTGTCCAAGACCAACGAGTCCATCGCTGAGGCTCTAAGGGACTGCTACGGACAGATTATCGGCAGGCTTGCCGGAATCATACGCAAGGGGATCGAGTCGGGAGACTTCGCCAAAGTCGATCCCCTGGTTACGGCCAATACGATGCTCGCAAGCCTTGAAGGAACAACCATGCTCTGGGTAGTCAATCCCATGGCGACACCCGTCGAAGCAATTAACGACAAGATCGCAGAATTATTTCTCAATCATCTCAAGCCCGGGCAAGAGAATTGAGAAACCATGGGAACAGAAGAAGATAAATGTCGCTGATTTCATATGGGATCCCCATTCTGGGCATCATAGGTTTCGCCGTCGCGGCCTTCAGCGTCTTTACGGGAATACTGAATCCGGAGAAGATGGGTATCTCGCAGAATGTGCTCTGGATGTTCGGCGTCAGCGAGATAATAATGGCTGCTTGCTGGGCCGTTGTTTTGTATGGACTGCTGTCAGGCTCGTCGTGGCCGAAGTCGCTGGCGCTCCTCATCACGGGGATGTATCTGTGCAATTACCTTGTCAGCCTCGCGATGTTCAAGAACATGGGGGACAAGCTGTTCAAGTATTGGGGAACCATCGGGGCGATCGTTTTGCTCCTGTACTGCATCTGGATCTGATTCCGGGAAAAGGAGTGATCGACATTGTGGCTTTTCAACTTTTGAGTTGGGCGGGCGCGGCATTGGTACTACAACCATTATATTGTATCTCGCTCTGACACTTCAGGAGAAACAAGAATGGCAAGCGGAAAAGTGATTATCATCGGGGCTGGCATCGGCGGCCTTGCCGCCGGTTATTGGCTCTGCCAGAGAGGCTATGAAGTAAAGATCCTCGAAGGTTCCGATCGGCCGGGCGGACGCATGGTATTCCTGGAGCGCAAGGGAGACCGCGTGGACGTCGGCGCCCAATTTTATCATTCCAACTACCGATACGCATTCGAGCTGGCGGATGCGGCCAATCTAAGCCATTCATGGCGCCCCATCAAAGGAAAAACCCAATTCTCTCTCAGAGACGGCTCGACTCAACTTTTCGGCCATCGAGACCCCTGGATGAAGATGCTCGGTGTGCGAGGCAACCTGCAGCTCTACTGCTTTCTCATCAAGTATTTTCTGTTGGGCAAGCGCTTCCCGATGTATCGAATAGCGAGAGACATCCCTGAGTATGATAACGTGATGCCGCTCGACCTGTACCCGAACCGCAAGGACCAGCCGATAAGGGATTACATCGTCACCGTCGTAAGCCAGGGCGAGAATACGGGGATGCCGGAATGGATCAACCTGTACCATTACCTCCATCAATTTCGCATGACCATGTTGACCGATTTTCTTAGTCTGACGCGCGGCGTGAGCTCTCTCACCGAGGAACTTGCCAGGCAATTGCCGGTACAATATGAATCGCCCGTGCGGCAACTGGTAGCGGAAAAAGGCAGGATTGTCGGAGTCCAGATGGAGAAACAAGGAACGATCAAGAAGGCCGGGCACGTGATTGTGGCGGTAGCGCCGCCTTCGGCGTCTCGTCTCATGCCTGAAGAGCTTGAAGAACAGAAAGAGTTTTTTGACTCGATCGTTTACGCGCCGCTCCCGATGCCGGTCTTTTATCTTGACCGCCCGCTCCGCAAGGATGTCTGGAACTATTTCAATGACCCGGGTCTGAAGAAGACGTTCTGGTTTGCAATCGATGCGTGGGCCAAGGTTCCCGAGATGGTGCCGAGCGGTAAGAGCATACTGACCGGATGGTCCGGCCATCCGCTGTCGTTGAACCTCATTGACCAACCGGATGATGAAATCCTAAAGAAAGCGCAGGAAGACATCGAGGTTATGGTTCCGGGCTTTTCCAAATGGGTCGAGGAAGCTACAGTATTTCGTCATCCATATGCGACGGCGCGATACCCTGTCGGCTCTCATCGTCGAATTTTGGATTTCAAAAAGAAGGCCGAGCAATTGAAGGGGGTTTCGTTTGTAAGTGACGTCTTCGGCGGTTCCGCCATGGAAGGAGCGATGGCGAGCGCAGCGGAAGCCGTCAGCCGCGTCTGCCAATGGGGAGGGACGGCATAATCAAATCAATTGCTCTTCCCAGGGGAGATAAGGGCATCGCCATTTACTCTTTCCATACCCTGATGCAAGAGAGGAAATCGGTCAATGCGAACCGCACGAGATAACCTTTGGTTGGATGCACCCTATGAGCCAGGGCCTTCTTTGACGGGAGACCTTAAGACTGACGTCGCCATTGTCGGCGGGGGGCTCACGGGCCTGGCCTCTGCTTACTTTATCAAGAAACGATTTCCCGAGAAACGGGTCATCGTGCTTGAGAGCAAATTCATAGGATTCGGGTCCTCCGGCCGCAACTCGGGCATTGCAACCGGAATGCTAGGCAACAGCGCCCTCCTCCTGAAAAAGACGCATGGAAGAGAAAAAGCGGCGAGGCTCCAACAGCTTGCGGCTCAGGGTTTCCTGCTTTTTGAAGAACTGGTTAAAGAACATGGCATCGATTGTGATTACGAGAGGAGCGGGCGCTTGGTCATTGCCGAGAATGGTAAAGCCATGAAGCTGCTCGAGCAAGAAGCCCGGGCCTGCGAAGAAACAGGCGCGCCGGTGACATGGCTTGAAAGACAGGAGGTTCACAGCCGTCTTGGAGCGCTCGATGCCTTCGCGGGCCTTTATTCGCCGGACGAGGGAAAGCTTAACCCTGCGAAATTCGTGCGCGGGATGAGAAAAGTAGTGGAATCCCTCGGTGTCGAGGTCTATGAATATTCCCACTGCGCCCACATGGAGCCCGGATCCACAATATCATTATACACGCCGTTAGCCCACGTGAGAGCGGCGACCATCGTCATGGCGACAAATGCTTATGAAAATCCTCTCGGATTATTCCGGTACAAGGTGCTGCCCTTTTACGTATATAATATTGTTACTGAACCGCTGACGAAGGGACAGATGGATGAATTCCGCTGGGCAGGGAAATTCGCCGTTTTCAACCAAAAGAACCTGTTCTGGATGGGGCGCCTCACGGCCGACAACCGACTCCTTTTTATCGATAACGATGCGTTATACTTTTACCGTGTGGATCGGGACTACAGCCACCGTCCCAGCGAGTATCGGAGTCACTTCCGACTCTTGATCAAAACGTTCCCCTTCCTGAAGGGCATCGAGGTGACTCACCAGTGGGGAGGGCGGATCGGCATCACACTCGACTTCCTGCCGTCAATAGGCAGGACGGGCAAACACCGGAACATATATTACAGCATGGGCTACAACGGACATGGAGTTACATTCAGTCAACTTGCCGGCAAGATGCTTGCCGAGTTGATGGCCGGTGAGAAGACCGAATTAACCGACCACATGTTGATAAACAAGGCCGTCTTCGGCGTTCCTTCCGCATCCGTCATGTATCTCGGAATCAATGCCTACAAGTCGTATTTCAGAATATTGGACTTGATGCTGGATATGGGAAAGTAGAAGCGAGTATTTCGCATTATTTATCAGTGGGGAGGTACGGCATAATGAAACCGATCGTTTCTATCGTACGGTACACGGACGTTGGTTCGGTGGCGAACGCGATTCAAATGTGCGAGGGCTTCAAGGCTCTCAAGGCGAGCGACAGGGTCCTGCTCAAGCCCAACATCTGCACGGCGGGAGGCGGCTTCATCCCGCCATACGGAACCGTCACCACGACGGCAGTTGTGGAGGGGACGGTGCGCGCGTTGAAGGATTTCGGCGTCAGAGACATCAGCATCGGAGAAGGCACCGTCACCGACGAACTCGGCACGAATACCATGAAGGGCTACAAATGGATTCATTTCGATCGGCTGGCCAGGAAGTACGGAGTCAAGCTGATCGATTTCAACGCGGGACCTCACAAAAAGATCATGGTTGAGGACGTCCCCATGAACATTGCGGAGGCGGCCCTTGACACCGACTTTTTCATTAATTTGCCTGTCCTCAAGACGCACCAGGACACGAGGGTTTCCCTCTCGAGCAAGAACCTCAAAGGCTGCATGAGCCTGGCCTCGAAGAGATATTTCCATGGGGAACACGGCACCATTCATTACCGTATCTCCCGTCTGGTGGAAGCCGTGCCGCAGCACCTGGTCATCATTGACGGCATCTACGCGATGGAGAAGGGTCCCGACGCCACCATCGGCACAGGCCGCGCCCGCGGGATACTTGTGGCCTCAACCGATTTCCTGGCTGCCGACGCCGTGGGCGCTCGCCTGCTGGGAGCGAAACCGACTGAATCAGAACATCTCAGGATTTATGCCGAGCGTCACAAAAGAATGGACGTTCTCGAGAAGCCGGATGCGATCGAAGTCAGGGGGGAGCGAGTCGAGGATCATACTAAATATCTCGAATGGCGCTCGATAGCGGCCGAGGATATGCCGGCTTCAGGACACACCGGTTACGAGGTGCTGGCTTTTACCGACGCCGCATGCTCGCAATGTTTCGCCAACCTGTCGGGGCCGTCGCTGCTTCTCGCCGCCTTGAGCCGCAACCAGGATTTTAACGATCTGAGGATAATCTTTGGGAAAAGCTATAAGGAGGAACGCAACTCGCCGCGCACACTCTTGTTCGGCAACTGCGCCATCAAGTACAACAAGCATCTTGATAAAGCCATGCAACTCGAGGGATGTCCCCCAAAATTCTGGACGTCCTTCTTTTTCTTAACGGGACAGATGCAGAGCTTGCCCGGCAAAATCGCGTTCTATGGCCGGACGGCGCTCTATCTCTTGAAGGTTTCCTTTGGAATCGGGCTGCTTCCGCTGCCGCGGTTTCAAGTTTACAAGAATAACCCGGATTACCAGATAAAGCACTTCAGGCTCACATAACCAGTTGTTCTCGGGTTCCGGATATTTTATATATCGTAGTTTACATTATCAGGTGCATCGCCGTCGGAACCTTTCACGAGTCGGTCGATGACGTAAAGAAGGAGATGGGTCATATCTCTTACTGGAAAGGATTAAGGCCACTCGGGCTGCTTCCCAAGTGGCCTCAGATCAACGATCTGCCTGGGTCGGGGCGACTGGATTTGAACCAGCGACCTCTTGACCCCCAGTCAAGCACGCTAACCAACTGCGCCACGCCCCGATGGTGTCTTTCAAGCTTATTGTATCGCACGTTGAGGCAAAACTCAAGCTGAAGGCGAAAAGAACCGGTAGCCTTCCTGAACCTTCAGATTGTTCTTCTGTCCAAAGGCAAGATGCTCAACTCTGCGTTCTTTCCACTCCCCTATCATCCATTTTGCATTTCAACTTGAACCACTCCCGTCCAAGATGAACCGAAGGCGGTATTTTGAAATGCAAAATGAGATTCGGCGCCGCATCAGGAAAAGGGCAGGTTGAAGATTGTCAGACGCCCGAGTCGAGCATCTCGATGATATTCTGCAGCCGTCTCTCGACATCGGAAAGCGCATCGGAAAACGTGTGCGCCTTCTCCGCTTTTTCGGTCTCGATTTTTTCATCGCGCAGCTTCTTGCGCGCGCCCCGGATGGTGTAGCCTTCGCTATAGAGCAGGCGCTTGATCAGGCGCACCTTTTCGATGTCCTGCTGGCGATAGGCCCGGCTGCCATTGCGCCGTTTCGGCGGGTTGAGCGTGGGGAATACGTCTTCCCAATAGCGGAGCACGTGCTGAGGAATGTCGGTCATCGCGCTGACTTCTCCGATGGAGAAGTAGATCTTCCTGGGTGCTTTTCCATCCATGGTCACCACATCACCCGAAGCGCCCCCGATAACAGGCCTTCCCGGGGCATACCCCGACTGAGAAGCTTTCCGAATGAAGAAAAGAGCAGCCGCGATTCAGAAGGCGTTAGGACAGCGCTTCCTTGAGCTGGCGGCCGGCTTTGAACGAGGGCACGACTCGCGATTCTATCTGAATTGTTTCGCCCGTGGCGGGATTGCGGCCTTCACGGGCTTTGCGCCGTTTTATGTCGAACGTACCGAAACCGACGAGCGACACTTTCTCGCCGCGCTTCATGGTTTCGGTTATGGTATTCAGGATTATGTCAACGACCGTTCCAGTTTCCTTCTTGGTGAGGCCGCTCTTTTCTGACACGATGTCGACAAGTTCTTGTTTAGTCACTTCGACGTCACCCCCTGTTATCCTTTCCCCTGAGATTCGCCCTCGTGGAACTCGAACCAATATTTTGAGGCAACTTCTTGCGATCACTGAATCGGGCGTAATTCTACCAGAGCCTTTTGTTGAATGCAAGTTTTTTCTGCAGGTTACAGCATCAAAGCAGTTCCAGCACCCGCTCGACGCGTTGCAGGCATTTCTCTTTGCCCAGCAGTGGAATCGCCTTCGCCAATTCGGGGCCGTGAAGTCTGCCAGTGACGGCGGCGCGGATGGGCATATACAGCTCTTTGCCTTTCACGCCTGTGGTCTTCTGAATGGATTTTCCAATTGCCGATACATCGGTCAATTCAATTTTCTGCCGATTCCTCAACTCCTCCGCGAACGCAGTCAGAACACCCCTCGAGACAGCATTGGCTTTCAGATATTCGCGTGCGTCCGCTTCGAGGAGATCTTCGATGGTCTTGAAATACGGCGCCGCCTGCTCGACGCTATCGGAAAGCACTGCCATGTTTCCTCTGATAGAGACGGCGATTTCGCCGAGAGCGGCATCGCTATATGCGGACATATCGTAGCCCGCCCGCTCGAGGTACGGCCTGCAGAGCTGTCCGAGCCGCTCGGGCGGCATCTTGCGAATGTACGTGCCGTTGAGCCAGTCGAGCTTGGCGCGGTCGAAGATCGCCGCGCTTTTGCCCAGAACGTTCAGATCGAATTCCTGAGCAAATTCATTCATGCCGAAAACTTCGTTGCCGTCCGGCGGCGCAAAACCGAGGAGCGCAAGCCAGTTGACGAGCGCCTCAGGAAGGTAGCCGGCATCACGAAACTCCTCGACCGCCGTCGCGCCGTGTCGTTTGCTCAGACGCGCGCCATCGGGGCCGAGTATCAGCGAGAGATGGGCGAACTTCGGCGGGCGCGCGCCAAAGGCCTCGAAGAGCAGCACGTGGCGCGGAGTGTTCGAGAGGTGGTCTTCTCCCCGGATCACATGTGTAATCCGCATCCGCAAATCGTCGATCACGTTGGCAAAATGGAAAGTCGGCGTCTGATCGGCTCGCAAAATGACAAAGTCGCTGATGATGCCGCGTGCGAACGTGACGCGTCCGCGGACGATGTCGTCAACGATAATGGACCGGTCGTCGGGCACCTTGAACCTCACTACCGGCTGTCTTCCTTTGCTCGCGAACTCAGCCACCTGCGCCGCCGAAAGACTTCGGCACCGCTTGTCGTATCCGGACGGCCCCCCCTCCTTCAGCGCCAGCTTACGTCTTTCGTCCAGTTCGTCCGGCAGACAATAACAATGATAAGCGTGACCCGATTTCAGCAGCTCATCCGCCTTCTGTTTGTAGTTGGCGAAATTCTCCGATTGATGATATGGACCATACGGACCGCCTTTCTCGGCGCCCTCATCCCACTCCAGCCCCAGCCATTTCAAGGAAGCAATGATCGATTCAAACGACGCCATGGTCGAACGCACCACGTCCGTATCCTCAATGCGCAATATGAAGATGCCGCCATGACGCCTGGCGAACGCCCAGTTGATCAACGCCGTCCTCGCACCGCCAATGTGCAGGTAGCCTGTCGGACTCGGCGCAAATCTGACGCGCACTTCGCTCATTTTTCCTCTTCTACCAAGGCGACGGCGTGAACGCAGAGGGCCTCACCCGCGCCAATGGCCCCCAGACCTTCCGCTGTCTTTCCCTTGATACTTACCCGAGAAGGGTCGATGCCCAGTATGGCGGCGATATTTCGCGCCATCTCCTCCTTATGGGGCGCCACGCGCGGAACCTCGGCCACGACGACGGCATCGATATTTATGACGGCAAAACCAGCGGAACGCAGCCATGCAGCCGTCCGTTTCAGAAGTTCAAGACTCGAGATGTCCTTGTATGTCAAATCGGTGTCCGGGAATTTTTGGCCGATATCTCCGAGATTCGCGGCTCCGAGCAGTGCGTCGATGATTGCATGGCATAGTGCATCACCGTCGGAATGCCCGACCAAACGCCTGTTCAGCGGTATCTGTACGCCGCCGAGTATGATCCCGGTTTCCGATGGCGCCAAACGATGGATATCGTAGCCCAAGCCGATCCTCACGATAGTTATCTCCTTCTGAGCAACTCTTCACAGACAATGATGTCTTCCGGAGTAGTTACCTTGATATTTTCGTATGATCCCTCGACCACATGCACATCGACGCCGAGTCGTTCGACGATAGCCGAATCATCGGTAGCGGAGAAGAGATCGAATCTGGCTTTTTCATAAGCCTGCAGGATCAACTCGAGCCTGAAGCATTGCGGCGTCTGCACGAGGCGCAGGTTTTCTCGAACAAACGTTCGTTCGATGACACCCCGCTCGTTGCATTCCTTTACTGTATCTTTACTTCTGACTGCCGCGACCGCAGCCCCTACTTGGGCGGCCTTGGTTAGGGTATCTCGAAGAAGCGCCCGGGTTACCAGGGGGCGTGCGCCATCGTGAATGGCAACAAGATCGTAGTCGACCGGAATCTGTTCGAGGCAATTCTGGACCGACTCCTGACGGGTCCTACCTCCGGCGACAAAGCGGACGGAACCGAAAACTGGCGCAAGCGAATCGTGAAAGGCGGTTTCTTCTCCGGGCGGGCATGCAACGAGGATGCTCGAGAACAGTCCCACCTGTTGGATAGGATCGAGGGTCCATCCGAGCATCGGGCGACCGAGCAGAGGCAGCAACGCCTTTGGTTTTCCCAGGCGCATACGAATACCCTGTCCGGCGGCCGGCACGATTGCGGCGGCCCGAAAATAAAGGGTTGCCTCACTTGCGTCTGGGGAAGCCGCAGTTTGCTGGGCGGAGGGCGCCTTCAACGGGTTCATTTGATCTTGGTGAAGATCATCTGACCAGCCGACGTCTGGAGGACGCTGGTAACAGTCACCTTTACTTCTCTGCCGATCAATTTGGAGCCGTTTTCAACGACCACCATCGTTCCGTCATCAAGATAACCGACACCCTGTCCGGATTCTTTGCCTTCTTTGATGATCTTGATGATAAAATCCTCGTCCGGCAGTACGATCGGCTTCAGCGCGTTCGCCAGGTCGTTGACGTTCAGCACTTCGATTCCCTGGAACTGTGCGACCTTGTTCAGGTTGAAGTCGTTGGTGACGATTTTTCCCCGGAGCTGTTTCGCGAGTTTGACGAGCTTCGAGTCTACCTCGCGCACCTCGGGATAATCGACTTCGCTGATGCGAACGTCGATGGCCACCTGTTTTTGTATCTCGTTCAGGATATCGAGTCCGCGTCTTCCCCGGGTACGGCGAAGCGGCTCGGGCGAATCGGCGATATTCTGCAATTCCGCAAGGACGAACCGCGGAATAACGAGTGAGCCCTCGATAAAGCCAAGTTTGCAGATATCGGCCACGCGTCCGTCAATAATAACGCTCGTATCAAGCACTTTCGGCGAGGTCAGGGAATTACGGCCGAACGTTGGGGCGGGCAGAATCCTCAGGTCGCCCTTCTGCTTGAGTCCGACGGTGAAGCCGAGATATCCGAGGAAGAGCATGAGCACTATCGTTAAGAAGTGCTTGATATTGCTGAACACAACAAACGAGCTTGGAAGCACGAGGTCGAGCCATCCGACGATGAAGCTTGCAGTAACCATTCCAAGGATGAGTCCTACTGTTGGCGCGACTAACCCTTCAAAAGAAAAGTTCTTGATGACGAACTCGATGCCGATGATAAAGAATCCCACCGCACCACCGAGGAGCATTCCGAGCAGCGAATGCCAGGGTTGAAGTACTCCGAACGTGTTTCCGATGACATATCCAATGGAAGCACTGAAAACGATCAGAAGCACTCTTGCTACAAATGTAACCATCATTTCACCTCCTTTCCCTTTTTCAGACATATTTCTCATTTCATGGACGTAATGGTTTTACTGATGAGTCGGCCGAGCTTGGGTTCAGCCTCGGCCGCAACCTTTAGTATTATATCGATGTTAGCCGGTTTCAAGGCATCGGGAAAGCATTCGTCGGTGATGACGCTTATGCCGAGGACCTTGAGTCCGGCATGCACGGCGACAATGACCTCCGGGACGGTGGACATTCCCACGGCGTCGGCGCCAATGGATCGCAGGAATCGGTATTCGGCCCTTGTTTCGAGGTTCGGGCCGGGCACTGCGACATAGACGCCGCGCTTCAGAGGAATTTTCTCATCGAGCGCGACTTTCTCCAGCAGGTCGATGAGGCCGCTATCATAGGGTTCGCACATGTCGGGAAATCTCGGGCCGAGCCGATCGTCGTTTCGGCCGCGCAACGGGTTATCGTTCATCAGGTTGATGTGGTCGCTGATTACCATCAAATCTCCGGACTTGAATTGAGGATTCATGCCGCCGGCGGCATTGGAAACCACGAGCGTCTTGATACCGAGCGCCTTCATGACGCGCACCGGGAAGGTAACCTCCTGCATCGTATAGCCTTCGTAGTAATGAAAGCGGCCCTGCATGGCTGCAACGGGGTGTTCGCCGATTCTTCCGAACACCATTTGATTTTCGTGACTCATCACTGTCGAAACCGGAAAGTTCGGGAGCTCGTCGTACGGAAGCGCCTTTTTCCCTTTTATGGTTTTGACCAGCGAGCCCAGCCCGGTGCCGAGAATAATTCCGATCTCTGGTTTTATGTCGGTCCTTTTCCTAATTGAAGCGGTCGTTTCTTGTATCTTCTGAACCAGATCAACCACTTGATTCTTCTCCTCTTTCGTGAGTAGTAAGCTATGCCAACCGCAGCAGGTCTTCCAATCGCTTTACAACAGCGGCGGCATCCAGTCCTTGAAGGAGAATCCTTTTCCCCCTCGATTTGGAGCCGGAAATAACCTGGACGCGCCCCTTCGCAATACCGAAAACATCTGAGAGCAACTTTCGGCACGCTTCGTTTGCGGCGCCTTCAACGGGTGGCGCGGTTACCTTTATCTTCAGATAGCCTTCCACCGGCCCAATCAGCTCATTTCTTGCCGATTTCGGCTGAACGCAAACTGAAAGAACCACACCCCCCTGATTCTGTTCGAGGCAAGTCGCAAGAGCTTTTGCGCCATCCGAATTTTCTTGTGGTCGCGCGATTATATCACGTCCTAATTTACGTTTTCAATAAAATTTTTTCCCAATTAGCGGGAGATATCCGGAATTCGATTATTCTTTTTCTTCTGTTTGCTCCGGTTTCTCCACCCTCAGCGCATATTTTTCCATGCGGTAGATCAATGCCTGGCGCGTGATCCCCAGAAACTTGGCCGAACGCGTCTGGTTCCAGTTGTGTTTGCGAAGGCTATAGAGCAGGAGTTCTTTCTCCACATCATCCAGGTTCAAACCTTGTTCCGGTACATTCAGCAGGAAGTCGAGTCGCTGTTCAGCATTGAGAATATTATCGGGAAGATCTTTAACGGTCAGGCGGTCCGGGTGTTTCCGCAGCAAAATCGAGCGCTGAAGCACATTTTCCAGTTCGCGCACATTGCCGGGCCAGGAGTAGCGACTAAAGGCGATCATCACGTCGGGCTCGATCTTGCATTCCGCTGCGCTGAACTTGTTCTTGAAGTGGTGAACGAGGAGAGGGATGTCATCCTTACGCTCCCTGAGCGGCGGGAGCACAATGGGAACAACGTGTATCCGGTGGTACAAGTCTTCCCGGAAATCGCCGTTCTTGAGCATTTCATCGAGATCCTTATTGGTAGCGGCAACCACTCGAATATCGACCTTGATAGGTTTTGGATCGCCGACGCGCTCGATCTCCTTTTCCTGAAGTACGCGCAGCAGTTTCGCCTGAAGATCAAAGCGCAAATCGGCCACCTCATCCAGGAAAATGGTTCCACCGCTTGACAGCTCGAATTTTCCCACCTTATCGCTTACGGCCCCTGTGAAAGCCCCCTTTTTATGGCCGAAAAGCTCGCTCTCAAGGAGATTCTCAGGAATGCTCGAGCAGTTGACTGCGACGAAATTGCCGCCGGCCCGGGGACTGTTATAATGGATCGCGCGCGCGATCAACTCTTTGCCCGTTCCGCTTTCCCCCTTTATCAGGATGGTTGCGTCACTGGGGGCTACCCGCCTGATCATCTCAAAAACCTGCGCCATCCTCGAACTTCCGCCGATGATGTTCTCAAAACTGAATTTTTCCACCAGTTGCGCCTGCAAAAGTGAGGTGCGCGAGCGCAATCGCTTCAGATCAAGGGCCTTTTGGATGACCAGCTTCAATTCATCTCGATTGAAAGGCTTGGTTATATAGTCGTAGGCGCCCAATTTCATCGCTTCGATCGCATTATCGATAGTGCCGAAGGCGGTGACCACGATTACCAGCTTCTCCAAATCGCGCCGCTTGATCTCCTTCAGCAGGTCGATTCCATCGAGGCCCGGCATCTTTATGTCGGTGATAACCAGATCTGGCTCGTGCTCGTCGTACAGACGCAATGCTTCGCTGCCGTCTGATGCGGGAAACACGATGAAACCTTGCTGTTCCAGATTATAATGCAGCACCTTGCGAAGGCTCTCGTCGTCATCGACCAGCAGAATCTTTTCTGGTCTCATCGGCTGTCCTCCGAGTCAGGCAGAAACAAGGTGACACAAGTTCCATGCCCCACTTCACTTGAAACCTCGACTGAACCTCCGTGAGCTTTCACGATGCGCTTCACCATGGAAAGTCCCAGTCCGGTTCCGTCCTGCCTGGTGGTGAAGAAAGGTTCGAAAACACGTGAGAGATGCTCCGGCGCGATTCCCGCCCCTGTGTCTTTTACTTCAACGACAACACCTCCGGCGCCATCGGATTTTCTCAGGTAGCTCGCAAGACTCAATGTGCCTCCATCAGGCATTGCCGCCGCAGAATTCAGCAAAAGATTCAGGAGCGCCTGTTCGATTTGTGAGACATCAAGATCGAGTTCCGGCAGATCGGGAGCGAACTCAGTACTGATTGTGATATTCTTTCGTTTCATCTGCGATTCGACAATCTGAAGCATGCGTGAGAGGATTTCCTTCATATTTGCTTTTTCCCGGTTCAATCGCTGAAACCGTGCAAGGCGAAGGTAGTTCTCCACAACACGAGTCAGTCGATCAACCTCGTGCAACATTAATTTCGCGAACTCCTGCCGCTTCTCCTGAGGAGTTGTGATATCCTGCAGAATTTCAGCGGTCCCCCTTATTGATGCAAGCGGATTTCGAATCTCGTGGCTGATTCCTGCAGCCAATTCCCCCAAAGTGCTTAGCCGCTCCGCCTTCCGCAGTTGCTCCTCGGTCTCGATCATGATATTTGTCTGTTCATGAAGCTGCTCGTATGCGGCCCGAAGCTTTTCAGCCGTTCGGCGATAGCTTTCTCGCTCGCGCCGTTCCCGTTCGGAAAGCAATCCTGTCACAAGCCCGACCACGTTATAGATGACCAGTTCCAGCACCTTATGGGTGTTCGAGGTGAAGACATGTCTTCCCATCGGTCCGAGCACAACAGGAGCATACAATATGCTGACCGCAACGGCGGCAGAAATTCCTCCGATCAAACCATACCAGATGGCGGCCATCAGCACGGGCAGGAAGTACAACAAGTAATGTATATTGTGTAGTTCCATGTTTTCGTGGCTCACGCCTACAAGGTAATGTTGCGCTGTTATCGCTGCGGTGATAACAAGGATAATGGATAGCCTGGTTATGTCTCTCATCGCCGATGTCGACACTGGTTCCAACGGATACCACCACCGAAAGTATTGTACATTATCATACAGTTTATTCTACCGGAAGCACGGGCGACTTTGCAAGTTTAGCCAAGGCAACGGCTTGAAATATGGGGTAAAGTTGGTATGATATTTCTTCAGAATCCTCTTGACAAAGGCAAAACTGGGGACTATAATTGTTTAGTAAACAATAAACAGGATGAGCAACTTGAAGTTCGCCGGAGACATTTCGCACGGCAGGTGAGCAAGAAAAAATAAATGTGTTATTTTTAGAGAAGGTTTCGGTACAGAATAATTTCATAACGCATATTATCATCGAGTGAGGGAAATACAAAAATGAAAGGGAAAATGAATCCGCAGGTAACGATCCTTTTGAAACTTCATAAGCTGGAGAAGAACGGCAATGGAGTGGGGAAAGTGAAGGATTTTCGGTCTTTGGAAAAGCACTTGGACCCGACGCTGCTCAAACGTTATCAAAAACTGAAGGAGCGGAAAGGGACGGCCGTAGCGGTGCTTGAGAACGGGGTTTGCAGCGGTTGCCAAATGGTGTATCCGGATTCGCATGAGATGCTGCGGTACAAGAATTTCATTCGCACGTGTGAATATTGCGGCAGATTGTTGGTGGTAACGGAAAGAGCAAGCAAAACGAGTGTCGCTTAAATAAGATGGACTCAAGATTACTACATACGGAATCCACGCGCAGACGAATCGGAAATTTCGATGTAAAGAGTTGGGTCGCTGTCATTCATTTCGAAGCTACATCCACAGTTCAATCTTCTCCCTCGATATTCCTGTCAAGAAACCGATATATTTTCTAAAGTCCTCGTTTTTCCCGACCAGTTGCAGTCAGCCCGCAATCAGTCAGCGCTGTATAGCCGGTCGATCGTTCTGGAGGATTCCTTCAACATCAGCGCGTGAGATCCATGCAAGATCGCCCGGAATAGTGAATTTGAGGGATGACAGAGCGGAGGCAAAGTCAAGGCTGTATTGGACGTCGCGATTCAAGAATCCAAAGAGGAATCCCGCTGCAAAGGCATCGCCCGCGCCGACGCGATCCGTTTCCACCGCCAGAAACGTGCGAGAACGGAATATTTGGCCTTTGTGTCTGCAGAATGCGCCGTCTTTACCAACGGTGAGCACGACAGCGGCGCCATTGAAGCGCGACTGCAGATTCTTCAGGACGTCTTCTGGAGCTCCGCGCGCGCCGAAGACATTCGCTGCATCTTCATAGTTGACGAAAAGGATATCGACGCCAAGGCACAGCGGAGAAAGAATTTCGCCGGCCCGTTTGCAGCTCCAGAGTTTGGCCCTATAGTTAACATCGAAGGAAACGAGGGCTTTTTCTTTACGGGCTCGCTTTATCATCATTTCGACCAACTTGCGGCAGTTGCTGCTTAATGCGGCGGTTATTCCCGTGAGATGAACGATTTTTGCGCCTTTGAACAGCGACCAATTTATTTCCGACGGCTGAAGTGTATTGATGGCCGACGCCTTTCTATCGTAAGTGACGCGATGCGAGCGCGGCGGTTTGCCAAGTTCCACAAAATAGGTTGCGTTACGTCCCCTCGAGATCCATACGACGCCGGAAAGATCGACACCGTGGGCGGCAATTGAAGTATAGATTTTCTTTCCCAACGGGTTATCTGTCAGCTTGGAAATCCACGCGGTCTTCACTCCGAGACGGGACAAGGCGACGGCCACATTCGATTCGCTGCCGCCTATCGTAACATTGGCGGTGGTCGCTTGTTCGAAGGTCTGATGATCGGGCGGTGAAAATCGAATCATCGTTTCACCGAAAGTTACGACATCGACCGGAATCGCCATTCTCTGTCCTCCTGATCAATCAGCGAACTCGACCAGAACTTTTATTTCATTATTTGGCGACAGAAGCCGTTCGAAAGCGTCGGGAAGCTGTTCAATCGAAATCGTTTCGGTCACCAATCCATCTGTTCTCAAGACCCCTTTCTCGATTTGCTTCATTGAGCTGAGGAGGTCTTCTCTGACAAAACCGATCGTTGCCTGCATCGATATTTCATTAATCACCCACAAGACAGGATGTACGGTTGCCAGGTCCATGCAGACACCCACAAGAACGACTTTGCCTGCGCGCCTGACCAGATTGAACGCCTCCTGGGTTGTGTCCGGTATACCGACACATTCGAAGACGAAATCTACGCCTACTCCATCGGTCAGGTCGGCAAGCTTCCCCGATACGTCATCAGTCGGGTCCAGCACCAGATCGGCGCCGAAAGCCTTCGCCGCACGGGCGCGCGCCTCGACTCTTTCAGTCACGCAGACTACCTTTGCGCCTGCCAGTTTCAATTGCTGTAAGGCGCACAAGCCGATGGGTCCGGCGCCCATGATAAGGACTGTGTCGGCGATCTGGAATCCGGATAATCGAACGGCATGGAACGCAGTGGAAAATGGATCGAGCAGCGCCACATCGCGGAGGCGCATCTTCTCCGGCACCGGCAGCAGCATCGAAGGAAACACCTTGAGATATTCGGCGTATCCGCCCGGCATATCGCCGAGGCCGATGCCGCCGACCTCGCGGCACAGATTGGTTTGGCCTCGTCTGCACCAGAAGCATTTCCCACAGTAAAGTCCTCCATGGATACCGACCCTGTCGCCGATCTTCCATCCTTCGACACCGTCTCCCACTTCGGCGACGATGCCGGCGCATTCGTGTCCCATGATCGTATCCGGCGGCACCAGCCCGGTGGTATAGAGATGCAGGTCCGAGCCGCAGATTCCAACGTATTTCATTTTCAGGACGACTTCACCGGGGCCGGCCTTTGGGGCGGGTGTCTCCTCGATGACCATCTTCCGCCTGTCCTTCATAACTGCCGCTTTCATTTCTTCTCCCTTTCGATGTTTCTGGTTTCCATTGCACAAAAATCGGGAAGCAAGGAAGGCTCATGATTTTCGAGAAACGTCTGGACCTCGGCACGAGCGGGAAGCGAAGATTGCGCTCCTCTTCTTGTCACGGAAATCGCGGCCACCGCGGAAGCGAACCGAATTAATTTGGCGAAACTCGGGAAAAAAGAGTAGCCCGCGGCAAGCGCACCGACGAATGCATCGCCCGCGCCGGTGGTATCCTCAGCTCGAACAGTATATGCAGTTGCGCATTGGATTTTGTCTTCGTCGGAGAAAACGGCTCCGCGATCGCCCAGAGTAATGATTACCTTCTCGGCTCCCTGTTTACGGAGCGCCTGCAGAGCTTTTTCAGGGAAATCAGGCGACTGCGGATCGAGACCGGTGAGCGCTTCGGCCTCGAGCTCGTTGGGCACGAGGATGTGAACCTGTTCCAGCAGGCCCGGATCGAACGGTCCGGCAGGCGCCGGCGCCGGATTCAGAATGACGGGAACATTCGATTTGCGCGCGGTCTCTACTGCGCAATGAACGGTGGGGCGAGGTATTTCCAGTTGGATGACCACGAGTTCGGCCGAAGCGATAAGCGGCTGCGCGCACCGGATGTCCTCCGCATTGAGTTCCTTATTCGCGCCCCGCACGACGATGATCTGGTTTCTTCCCACGGAGTCCACGATGATCAGAGCGGTCCCACTCGAGCAATTACTCACCTGGCGCACGCAACTCGTGTTCACGCCTTCATCGCGAAGGTGCTGTGTCATCTCTTCGCCAAAGCGATCGTCGCCGACACAACCGACAAAACTGACCGGCGCACCCAGCCGGGCGGCAGTTACCGCCTGATTGGCGCCTTTGCCGCCGTAACTCGTGTAAAAGGTTTCACCGGCCATGGTCTCGTCCGGCCGTGGAAACCGGCTGGCCTTGACAACCAAATCCATATTGATGCTGCCGATGACGACGATGTCTTTTGTTTTCAAGCGCGCCCCCGGACAAAGGGTTTTTGGCTGAGATTGGTGAGATGATTATATAAGAAAACGGATGACGGGGCAAAAATTTGATTTTCCTATCTGAAGGAATGCGGAGGGGCTTGCACGAGCGATGAGGGTTGACTGCGGTCTGTTCCGCACTGACAGCACAAAAACGCCGCACGCCCAAAGCATAAAAGAAATCGGCAGGAGCGGGTTTCGCTCCTGCCGAAACGTATAAGCATCTCCTATTTCATCCGTGCAAGTCCGCCGCGGCCGTCGAAAGGACGTGCGCATGCGTTGAGAGGTACTGCGAAATATCGGAATCGGGATGTTCTTCTTTATGCTTCTCGAAGGCCGCATTTACTTCGTCCATCAATTTCTGTTTCTTTTCGGGCGCCAGGATAATCGGAGCGCCGCCGAGCTTTTGCTTTCCCCAGGAACTCGTCATGCGCGCAACGATGACCTCCCCTTGTTTCACTTCTTCGCGCGCGGTCTCGTCTTCTATTGAATGCTGTTGTCCGGTGAAAACATCGATAAGCGAAACGACATTCTCTTCAACCTTCTCGACCTCGAATGCTCCCAGTCTGGATTGTTTCCATTCATCGAGCAGTTTTTTCTGATCATCATCAAGATACCTGCCCCGAACCTCTCCGAACAACTGCATAACCGGTTTGCTCTCCTTCGAAAGCACGTGCTCGTGGATGAACCAATCGAGAAAACGAATGTTATCGAGCGGGTCCTGTTTTGGGAGGAGCGCTTTCCCGCTGGTATAGACGGAGTAAGCCTCTACCATTTCATCTTTAAACCGTGCACTCATGGCGAATTTGAGAATCTGGTTTCTGAGGCTTTCTTCGGCCCTGGCAGACCTGAACTCCTGCAAGTTAATTGATGTGTCCTTTGCCATACAGCATTTCTTATACTTCTTGCCGCTGCCACACAGGCAGGGTTCATTACGACCAACTGTTGCCATCTACTGTTTCTCCATTAACCCGTGGATTGATTTCTTCAGTCAATTATAAGGAAAACAACCGCTGAACGCAACGAGAGCGCGCTTGGGGAATTCCTTGGTATTTCTACTTTCCGACACGAAGCCGGGCGGAAAACGTTTCATCTGCAAAAAAGTTTTTGCTGATAAGGCAACTCCGAGATGCTTGCGCACGCTTCATTTTTCGCGACCGCCGGAATTGTACCTATGCAAGAGCAACAGTCCCTGTTTCGCCGACTCCAAGTCAGGCTCGAGCGAAAGCGCCTTCAACCATTCCGCTTCAGCCTCTTGATATTCTCCTCGACTGAACAGGAGAGCCCCCAAATTATTATGCGCAAGCGCATAATCGGGATCGAGCCTGATCGCCTGTCGATACATCTGCTCGGCGTCTTCCTTTCTTTCCGCCGCCTCATACATAACGCCGAGGTTGTACGGGATTGGGGAAAAATCCGGTTTCAATGAATAGGCTGTCCGTGTGTGCGCAAGTGCGAGCTCCACATGTCCCAGTCGAAAATAGATATTTCCCAGATTGTATTGCACGCGAAAATTGTCGGGCGCGCACGCGGCAGTGCTCCGGTAGAGGGTGAGACTGTTCCGCCAGCACGAATTGCGGCTCCTCGTTTTTGAAGCAAAAAGAACGACAAGAATCAACAGCCCTATCATGGCAAATTGATTTTTCCGGCGGCCGCCGTCATCGAGAATAGAAGCGCTTAGCAGGCCGACGATTGCGCAATATCCAACTGAAGGCAGATACAGGAACCGTTCCGCCTTGAGCACCGAGATCGGCACGATCTGGAGCACTGGCAGCAGGCACAGCAGAATCCAGACAAGGAACAGCCCGAAAAGCTGTTTCTTCATCAACAGAAAAAACACCGCGATTGTTCCGAGAACAAGGATTCCGAGTGCACCGAGATTTGCTGTGGTAATCGAGCGTTGCACTCTCACGACGTAGTCGGCGCACAAGTTAACCGGCGCCACTAACAGGCGGAGGTAATCGAGCACGACCGACGGCATCGTCAGCAGTACCTCGATCGCGGATAACCTGCCTTCTATCCGGGGATTGATGTGCAGGAGTCCGAACCGCAACGCCAGGTATCCCGCAAGTATCAGCCAGAACGGCGTGTGAAGAAGCAGCTTTCTTCGCGCCGGCACTGCGGCGGGCTTTGCTGTCTCAACAGCCAACAGCAAAAGCGGCAACACCGCCGCCACTTCCTTCGAAAGCAATCCGGCGCCAAAAAGCAGGAGCGCAAGCGGCAGCTTGTAGGAGAGACGACCGGATTCTCGCTCGGCGAGGTACAGACACAGAGATAGGAGAACAAAAACGGTGGCGAGGACGTCTGTTCGGCCGGAAATGAAGGCAACCGATTCGACATGAACCGGAAGCACGGCAAAGAAAACGCCTGCGACCAGAGCGGCCGCGACTTTTTCCGTCAGTTGCAGAACCAATAGAGATACCAGTGCCGCCGCGATCGAATGAAGAAGCATGTTTGTGAGGTGGAAGCCGGCCGGATTCTTTCCCCAGACCGCGTAATCGAGCGCATATGAGAGCAATACCGCCGGCCGGTAGTAACCGCGCGCACTCGGCTGATTCGATTGTGACCAGAAATGGCCGGTGAAGAAGGAGGGGACATGCGACAATGAATGAACTGCGGGATTATCGACTATGAGATCGTTATCATCCCATACGAAGTCGTTTCTCAGCGAATTCGCATAAACAAGAACCGACAGGATAGCGGCCGCGGCAAAAACCCATGCACGCCGTTTGGCGGTCAATCGGAGTGAGAAGGACGGGCCCTGTCGCTGCTTTTCCGCAGCTTTTTCTGCCATCTCCATGCTGTTTCCAAAATCTCTTCAAGGGAAGAGCGACGTGGTTCCCATCCGATCTCGCGCCTGATCCTATCCGCGGCGGCGACGAGGACCGGAGGATCGCCGGGCCGGCGCGAGGAAACGGTGTGAGCGATGGAGCGCCCGCATACCTGTTCGGCCGCGCGAATTACTTCCTTCACCGAATATCCTTTGCCGGTGCCGACGTTGAGCGCGGTGGTCGCTCCTCCGCCGGACAGATATTCCAGAGACCGGATATGAGCGTCGGCCAGATCGGTAACATGGATAAAATCCCTGATGCAGGTCCCATCCGGTGTCGGATAGTCGTCGCCGAAGATGGAAATCTTCGGGAGACGGCCGAGCGCGGTATCGAGCACCAGCGGGATCAGGTGCGTCTCGGGATCGTGGTGTTCTCCGATGTCGCCGTCAGGATCGCAGCCGCCCGCATTGAAATAGCGCAAGCTCACCGATCGAATGCCGTAAAGCCGCTCGTGGCTTTTCAGGATGTCCTCGAAGAGCGACTTCGTCTGGCCGTACGGATTTATCGGGAGTTGCTGATGCTCCTCCGGGATCGGCACCTGCACCGGATTTCCGTAAACTGCGGCCGATGATGAGAAAATGATGTAGCGCACATTTCGTTCGGCCATCGCGCTCAGCAGGTTCATTCCGCACAGCACATTATTTTCATAGTACTTTATCGGCTCCTTCACCGATTCGCCCACGTAGCAGGAAGCGGCGAAATGGATGACGGCATCGATGCGATGTGAAGAAAGGGTATCACGCAATGCTTGCAGGTTGCGGAGGTCGGCCTCGACGAACACGCCTCCGCATATTGATTCGCGGTGGCCGGTAGAAAGGTTGTCGAGCGTGACCGTGTCACAGCCCTGCCGGAGCAGTTCTTTGACTGTATGGCTGCCAATATAGCCGGCGCCGCCGGTCACCAGGATTTTTTTAAAAGAAAGGTTCAATTCTTCTGCCGCGGGATGCCAAAACATTTATCCGGAGCTAGAGGATCACGACTTTTGCATCATTCACATACTTTACGCTTTTTACTTCATCGAGAATCTCTGCTGTCAACTCGGCATCGAGATTGAGAATGGTGGCGGCTTTTCCGCCGCGTTTTGTCCTGCCGAGCGTCATCGCTCCGATATTTATGTTGTTGTTTGCCATGAGCGTGCCGAGCCCGCCGATGATCCCCGGTTTGTCTTCGTTCAGACAGATGAGGACCACCCCTTCCGGCCAGATATCAACGTGGAATTCGTTCAGCCGCACGATGCGGGGCGTGGTGAGGCTGAAGAGGGTTCCCGCCACCGAATTTTCTTCGCGGTCGGTGATTGCGCGAACCGTTATCAGGTTTGCATAATCGCGGAGCATCTTTCCCTTGCGTTCGGTAACGGCGATCTTTCTGTCGGCCAATAATACCGGAGCATTGACGTAATTGACGTTCTCATGCAGGAAGACTTCCAGAAACCCTTTGATAACGGCGGTCCGGATCGGGCGCAGATCATAATTTTCAATTTCGCCGAATACCTCGACCACTAGCTCGCGCACGTTGCCGAGAGGATACTGCGACTGAAAGCGTCCGAGCTTTTCCGCCAGATCAAGATACGGCTTCAGTTCGCGATAGGCTTCCGGATCGATCGGGGGCACATTCACCGCAAACGGGACGGGCTCGCCCCGAAGCGCGCGGATCACCTGGTCGGCCACCTCGCATGCGACGCTGACCTGGGCCTCCTCGGTAGACGCCCCGAGGTGGGGCGTAACGATGACGCGATCGTGATCGAGCAGCGGACTGTCGAGCGGCGGCTCCTTCTCGAAAACGTCGAGCGCGGCGCCGGCCACTTTGCCGCTGTCCAGAGCCTGTAAGAGAGCAACTTCGTCCACGATACCGCCGCGCGCGCAGTTAATGATGCGCACGTCGTCCTTCATTATGGCGAATTGGCGCGAGGAAATGAGGTTTCTTGTCTGGTCGGTCAAAGGAACATGCAGGGTAATGAAGTCCGACCGCCGAATAAGATCATCGAGATCGACCGGTTCAACGTTCAGCGAGCGCGCCTTTTCCGGAGAAATGATCGGGTCGTATCCGAGCAGCTTCATGCCGAGCGCGTGAGCGCGGCGGGCGACTTCGCCGCCGATGCGTCCGAGTCCGATTATTCCGAGCGTCTTGGCATAGACCTCTGTGCCGGTAAAACGCTTGCGCTCCCATTTGCGTGATTTTACGGACGAGCACGCCTGCGGTATGTTTCGAGCAAGAGCAAGCATCATCGAGACGGCGTGTTCCGCGGTTGATATGGTGTTCCCGCCAGGCGCATTCAGAACGACGACGCCGCGCTTGGTAGCCGCATTCACATCGATGTTATCGAGCCCGACTCCCGCACGACCGACAACTTTCAGGTTCTTCCCGGCCTCGAGCACCTTTTCGGTCACCTTGGTTTCGCTTCTCACGATAAGGGCGTCATATGCGGGAATAACCGAGAGCAATTCGGTTGCGTCCAGCTTTGATTTCACGTCTACGTGAAAGCCGTTGTGGCTCTTGATGAAGGTGATCCCCTGCTCGGCCAGCGGATCGCTTACCAGAATCCTGGCCTGAACCTGTTTTCTGTTTTTGTTCTCATTCATAGCTGTTGTGTGAAGACACGTTCCGCCGCTGCGGCTGCCGTGCCCGGTTTGGCTGAGTAGCCCATCTTGTTTAACACTATCTCAAGAGCGGAAACAGCCGTCAGAACGTCCGATTCCGCACAATATCCCAAATGAGCGACGCGAATGATATTTCCTTTCAATTTGTCTTGGCCGCCCGCGAAAGAGATGCCGAACGCGCCGGTCAGCTTCTTGCGGAGAACATCCGCGTCGATCCCGCCCGGCATCTGCACGGCGGTAGCGACGTTGGAAGGCGCTTTTGAGAAGAGGCTCAAATCCAGAGCCTCGGCGGCCTCACGCGTCGCGCGCGCCAGACGCGAATGACGCCGGATCACCTCGGCGATACCCTCGGCTCGGATCATTCGGATGGCTTCCCTGAGGCCGTAAATAAGCGAGACGGCAGAGGTAAAGGGCGTATCTGTTTTCGCGAGGCTTTTGAGCGCCTTCTGAAAGGACAGGTAAAATTTCGGCAAATTTGAATTGACTATAAGCTGTTGCGCCTTCGGACTGATCGATGCAAATGACAGGCCCGGCGGCAGCATGATTCCTTTCTGAGAGCCGGAGACCGCAACATCCACCGACCACTCGTCGGTTTTCAGATCGTCCGCGCACAAGCCGCTGATGGCATCGACCACCAGCACAGCGGCCGTGTCGGCCACAGTCTTGCCGATAGCCTCAATATCGTTTCTTACGCACGTGCTTGTTTCACATAATGTAGTAAAGACGGCTTTTATCTCAGGATGCTCTTTCAGGGCAGACTGGATGGCGACCGGATCGACCGCATGCCCCCATTCGACATCGATATAAAGGGGCTTCATGCCGTAAGCCTCGCAGATCTCGCCCCAGCGCTCGCCGAACTTGCCTCCGCGAACAACCAGCGCCAAATCGTTGCGGGAGAGGAGATTGACTACTGCCGCCTCCATCGCGCCCGTGCCCGAGGCGGAAAACATTACGACCGGGTTTTTCGTCTGGAAAAGGTACTGCAGACCCTCGTTTGTTTCCTTGAGGATGGCCTTAAATTCCTCCGTCCGGTGATGGATGATCGGTTTTGCCATGGCGAGCAACACCTCGGACGGAGTCGAGGTCGGCCCTGGCGTCATAAGCAGCTTCTTCTTCATCGAAATCCTTCGTCACAAGAAACACTACACCCTTCGCAACTCAATAACTAAAATTATACTAAATTACCAGAAAGCACGTCCAGTGTCAAGAAGGACTCGCGCAGTAGCGGGCTTTGAGCACGGTTTTCATTGGCAGGTTTTTTGCTCCTTCGGCTGAATAAAATCTTAATTTATTGAAAAGGCCGACAATGGCAGGAACGAGGCCAGCCGGCGTCTGACAAACGGACAACCGACGTGAAGAGAGGGGTCGCAAGATGACTGCGAATGGACATTTTCGCACGACACTGTTCCTAATGCTCATGCTCTTGATGGGCACGGCGGGCTGCAGTTCATATTCCGGCAACAAATATGCCGCCGCAGCCGATCGAAGCAGTTCTTCTACATTACTGATGACAGAAGCAAGTAAAGGGAACTCGAAATATGTTCGTATTCTGCTGAGCGATGGGGTAGATCCCAATGCCACCGGAATCGATCTTCAAACGGTAAGATTAATCGAGCGGTATCTCAATAAAGAAGAGGCCGCCAACCTTCTTCTGGGGGAGGATGAGAGCTGGGCGCCATTCAAGGACAGCAACATGACGGCCATAATGGCTGCCACCAGCGGCGGAAATTCTGATGTCGTCAGAAGCTTATTGAGGATGCGAGCAAATCCGAACGCAAAAACCACCCAAGGCTTCACCGCGCTCACGCTCGCTGCTCTCGCGCGAAACACGTCGATCGTGTACATTCTTCTGGACGGCGGCGCCAAGGTCAATACGAGGACCAGGGGAGGCGCCACCGCGCTGATGATCGCCGCTCTCAACAACGACCTCCACATGGCCGAAATCCTGCTCCAGAGAGGCGCTGATCCTGATACGGCGGCGAGAAATGGTTGGACGTCGCTGTTGCTGGCCGTTCGCGATAACAAGATGGAGATGGCCGGTCTCCTGCTCGATGGCGGCGCGAATCCGAATGCCCGCGATATGGAGGAGTCGGCGCTGCTGCTGACGGCCGTTCGTGAAGGCAAAAACGATCTGACCCTTCTCCTGCTTGATCATAATGCGGACCCGAATATACGGGATAAGAATGGGCAGACTCCGTTGCTTGCTGCGGTTGCTGCCGGAAACGCTGACGTCGCAAAATTACTTCTCGAGAAAGGCGCCGATCCCAATCTCGCCGCAAAGGATGGATCATCGCCATTATTGATGGCCATTGGCGAGGACAAAACCGAAATCGCCCGGCTTCTGCTCAACGCGAATGCCGACCCGAATGCAAGGAACAAGAATGGGCAGACTCCCTTAATGGCCGCCGCATCAGTCGGAAACGCTGAAGCTGTAAAAATGCTCCTTGATCGAGGCGCCAACGCAACCGCCAGAAACAAGGCCGGACTGACAGCGCTCGCCATCGCAAAAGCTGAAGGGAACGCTAAGCCTCCCCTCGTACAACTGTTGGAACAGGCGGAAGCGGCCGAACTGGAACAGCCGAAGGAATGATAGGCCCAGCAGGGTCCAGGTGCTGTCCGGATAGTCTGACTTTTTCCTCACAGCAGGAATTTCCTAAGGCCTTAGCTCCTTCTGAAACTCTTTTTTCCTTGTTTCCTCCCGTGACAATTCTCCCCACTTTATGGGATAATGAATCCAACGCAAGCCACCGGCATTTTGACCGTCATGTTTAGTTGATCGGGAGGAAGCATGAAAATCATCACTATCATCGGGAGCCCTCATAAAGCGAGGGGTGCGACAGCGCGATTGGCAGATTTGGTGGGTGAAGGCGCGGAAGGTGAAGGCGCTTGCGTCGAAACGATTTTCCTCCCGGGCAAGAGAGTGAATCCGTGCAACGCCTGTGACACTTGTCATAAAGTGGGGAAATGTCCGCAGAAAGATGATTTTGAAGAGATCAGGCAGAAGATCCTTGACGCGGACGGACTGATCCTCGGCAGTCCAAACTACATCTACAGCGTGAGCGCTCAACTTAAGGCATTCATTGACAGGTGCTGCGGCGTGATTCATTGCGTGGGATTCGAGGGAAAATATGGCGCCTCAGTCGTAACGTCGGGCGGTGGCGACGAGGAGCCGATTGTCAACTACATGAATCATTTCCTGATCACCACTGGCATTACGCCGGTCGGTTCGGTCTGGGCAACTATGGGCCTGCTTCCGGACGGCCGATTCACCGAGGAAATTGTTGCGCGCGCCCGCGAACTGGGCAGGATTTTGGTGCATTCTTGGAAAAGCAAAGCAGTTCTGCCGGAGGTCGAGCGCGTGAAAGATAATTTCAAGGAGCGAATGAAATACCTGATGGTCTACCGGAAGCAGGAATGGCCGTACGAGTACGCGTTTTGGCAGAAGCATCGGGGACTCACCTGATTTTTGGATTTGGATTCAAGCGACGCCCTTCCTGCAGTGCTTATGATCAAAATTCCGCCCACCGAATTGGACCCTCTCAAGCAGCTTTTCTGCTAACCGCGAACGGTGTGGCTGTATTTGATCAAAGCCACGAAAAAAACCCCTCCAATTATGTTTCCAAAGGTCATCCACAAGAGGGTGTACAGATATTGCCAGAAGCTGACCCCAAGGCCCAAATAGACGGCAGGAAGGATTTCTATTGAGCCCACAATACAATGATGCAGTTTCCCGAATCCTATTGTTGCTGTGAGCAGCATCACAAAAAATACCTGTCCGATTGTCTCCTTCCCTGCGGTCACGAGCCAGGACACCAGGCCCATCAGCCAACCTGCCACAACGCCACTGAGCAGGATTATGTACCATGAAGGCTTAATGAGCGATTCGGCAAGATTGACAAAAGCATCCTCCTTGATGATGTTCAGGGAAGGACCGACAGCAAGCAGGAGAAGAGAGAATGCAGCCGCTCCGAGAAGGTTCGCCATGTAAATAATCATCCACACGCGCAGCAGAGAGCGAATCGTGGACCGCCCGGCCAAAACAGGAAATACCGCCAGCGCCGTGTGTTCTGTAAACAATTCCGATCTGCCGAAAATCACCAACAGGAAACCGGTTGAGTAGACGATTGCCATCAGGCTTTCTATGGCTTCATTTGTAAGAATTCCGCTGAATCTGGAATACAGGACCGCCATTAGAAAGACGCTGAAGCCTAAATCCAAGCCGGCCGAAAGAGCGGATAGAAACAATCCGCTGTTGGACCGCTCAAACTCGGCCAAGCCCTGTTCTATTTTTTGCTCTAAAATCAGATGGTAAGATTTTGTTGGGCCATCAGCTTGCCGATCTTGCATATTTTCATCCTTTTCTTTCTGCGGTACTTTCATCTTGTCCTGGTGTTAGGAAACCGGTTTTCTACCAGGGTATTTGCCGCTCATTTTAACTTCCAGTGGTACGTTTCAGGAAGGTTCTGATACGAGTGGCGGCTGCACACTCTGCCATGGGTTTTCCGGCGCTCCATCTTAAAGCCCTTTTTGCGGTTCGTGAGAGGCCCTCATCGCTGTCTCATTATTTCCAATGCTTCTAAAAGCAGCAAATCTGAATTTCCTGCATTCTGGTCCAGAAGCCAAATGACGGGGCGTCCCTTTCCGGGAAACGCTTATGATACGCCTGCGAACGTCTCCATTACCTGGATGATTTCCGGCCGGAGAAGCAAACTCTTCCCAATGGAGACGATGAAGCGATGCCGGAGAAGATGGAATTCTGGATGGTGCGAGAGAGCAAGAGCCGCAAAAAATGCTTGAAATACGCCGTTCGCTTTGCTATACTTTTCCATCGCCCACCCAGAATTGGAACTGGCAAGGGCAGTAGAAAAATTTTTTCTAAATGTGCTATTATTATAATGATAGGAATATTGTTCAAGGGGAAAAGCAACCAAGGAGACAACGGAAAAAGTGGCAAAATTAACTGAAATTCGATGGCATGCACGCGGAGGCCAGGGCGCCAAAACGGCCGCCACTTTTCTTGCGGAAGCAGCGATAGGAGACGGCAAGTACAGCCAGGGTTTCCCTGATTATGGTCCTGAGCGAATGGGTGCTCCGATGAGGGGTTTCACGCGGATCAGCGACCATCCCATACGCCTTCATTCGGCAATTGATGAGCCCGATACGGTCGTCGTGCTTGACGACACGCTTCTGGACACGGTTAACGTATGCGAAGGACTTGCAGAAGACGGGATTCTGATTGTCAATACGAACAAAGATCCGAAGGCAATCCGCGGCAAACTGAAATGGAGCGGGAAAAAGCTTTTCCTGATTGATGCGTCGCAGATCGCGCTTGAAGAAATGGGCCGCCCCATCCCGAACACGCCGATGCTGGGTGCGCTGGTAAAGGTATCCGGCACCCTCTCGCTTGACGTATTGCTTGAGGATATCAAGAAAAAGTTCTCCAAGAAATTCAAGGCTCAGGTGGTCGAGGGGAACCTCAAAGCGATCAAACGCGCATATGAGGAGGTAAAAGCAGCATGAGCAAATTGAAAGGCTGGAAGGAAATCCCCATCGGCGGAATCATTCCGCGCGGGGGGACTGCATATGAATATGAAACCGGTTCATGGCGTTCATTCAGGCCCGTCCATGATAAAGAGAAGTGCATCAATTGCCTGGAATGTTGGTTTGCCTGCCCGGATGCAGCCATAATAGTGGAAGACGACCAGTTCAAGGGATTCGATCTCACCCATTGCAAGGGGTGCGGCATCTGCGCAGCAGTGTGCCCGCCGAAGGTGAGCGCCATCGCCATGAAACCGGAATCAGAATTCGAGGAATAAGAGGTAAACAATGGCAAAAGAAACAGCGAGAATTGCGCTGACTGGGAATGAGGCGGTCGCAGAAGCGCTGCGGCAGGTAAATCCGGATGTTGCCGCCGTTTTCCCGATCACGCCGCAAACAGAATTGATGCATAGATTCGCCGAATTCGTGAATGACGGCAAAGTAGACACCGAACTGATTGCCGTCGAGTCCGAGCATAGCGCCATGAGCGCCACTGTGGGCGCCTCGGCAAGCGGAGTCCGCGCCATTACCGCTACGAGCGCCAATGGACTGGCGCTGATGTGGGAAGTGCTGTATATTGCATCGGGATTGCGGCTGCCGATCGTGATGCCCGTCGTAAACCGCGCGCTGAGCGGCCCGCTGAACATTCATTGTGATCATAGCGACTCGATGGGCGCGCGCGACGCCGGTTGGATACAGATTTTCTCTGAGAATACGCAGGAAGCATACGACAACACGCTGCAGGCGTTTCGGATCGCCGAGCACAAGGACGTGATGTTGCCGACAATGATCACGCTGGACGGCTTCATTATCAGTCATACCACAGAGGTGCTTGAAATTCTGGACGATGAGGCGGCGCGGCGCTTCGTAGGTGAGTTCACGCCTCTTTTCACCCTGCTCGATCCTAACCAGCCGATAACGATGGGCGCGCTGGACCTGCAGGATTACTATTTCGAGCATAAGCGCCAGCAGGTGGAAGGCATGTACAATGCGCCCCGCGTGATCGAGCAGGTTGGCAAGGAGTTTCTTGAACTGACCGGCCGGGAATACAGCTTCTTCGAAAAATACCGGTTGGATGACGCCGAATGCGCGATAATCGTGATGGGTTCGGCTGCGGGCACGACGAAGGAAGTTGTCGATACCCTGCGGGAACGCGGAACCAGGGCGGGAATGATCAAGTTGCGCGTGTTCCGGCCCTTCCCGTATGAGCAGCTCGCTCAGGCGCTCAGCCACCTGAAATCGGTCGCCGTCCTGGATCGATCGATCTCTTTCGGTGCGCAGGGCGGGCCGCTGTACCTGGAAACAAAAGCAGCCATGTACGGGAAGACAATCCCCATTTGCAGCTACATTTACGGTCTCGGCGGACGCGATTTCATGCCGGCAATGGCCGAATCGGCGTTTAACGATCTCTTTGAAGGGAAATGCGACCAGCAGATGAAATACCTGGGGCTGAGAGAATAAGTCTTTAATAGAGTGAGGGTGATTCAATGGCATCTTTAAAAGAATTAGCGAAAAGACAGGACATATTCTGCAGCGGGCATCGGGCGTGTTCCGGTTGCGCGCCTGCAATAACAATGCGACAGGTGACCCTGGCAGTAGATAAACATCTCGTGGCCGGATTATCAACCGGCTGCATGGAAGTGGTCTCCACCATATTTCCGTTCACGGCGTGGCGTAGTTCCTTCATCCATAATGCATTTGAGAACGTTGCCGCCACAATCTCCGGAGTTGAAACCGCATATCGGGCGTTGAAGAAGAAGGGGAAGCTGGACGCCGAGTACAGCTTTATCGCCTTCGGGGGCGATGGCGGCACGTACGACATCGGCCTGCAATCGCTTTCCGGCGCGATGGAACGCGGGCACAACATGCTCTACCTTTGCTACGATAACCAAGGCTATATGAATACCGGCATCCAGCGCTCGAGCGCAACCCCGTTTGGAGCCGCCACCAGCACGACACCCGCCGGCATTAAGATCGCGGGGAAACAGCAATTCCAGAAAGATCTGACGCAGATTATGGTGGCACATGACGTGCCATACGTAGCGCAAGCATCAATCGGTTTCCACCGTGACCTCAACAAGAAAGTAACAAAGGCTCTGGCGACGAAGGGGCCTTCCTTCATCAACGTTCTCTCCTCCTGCCACAGGGGCTGGCGGATTAACCCGGCCGATTCTTTGAAATATTCGAAGCTCGGCGTGGACACCTGTCTATGGCCGCTCTATGAAGTGGTGAACGGCGTCTACAAGTTGACTTATAAGCCGCGCGAGAAGAAGCCGCTCGAAGAATGGCTGAAGGGTCAGGGTCGCTTCAATCACCTGTTCAAGCCTGAGAACGCCGACATGTTGATGACTTTCCAGAAATACGTCGACCACAAATGGAACACGCTCTTGTGGAAATGCGGCGAAATCAAGGAAAGACCTGAATAACAATCTTGCCGCTCTATCGCGTGAACCTGTGCCGATGGAGCGGCATTTTTATCACTGGGAATAAGATGGTATTTCAAAAGTGACGCCGGAACACTCAACTTCTGCAATCGATCTCAGCGCCCCCCATGCAGAAGAGATCCCCGTTTGCGGCCCGATAGAGGAAAGCGGCGGCAGGTTATATAAGATTTTCCTCCTGTTGTTCATCATGGCAGTCGCCGGATTCCTCTTTTTCGGGTTATTTGAGCCTTTTGACGGCTTCCATGGTTTTCAGGAAGCCTGGTACGCCGCCATCGCCGAAAATTATTCCTCTCATTCTCTCTTTATGCCGACCACCTATGATGAGAATCTCGATTTGAATGTCCCTCCCTTTTTCTCTTATCTCATTTATATCAGTTTCTCACTGTTCGGACCTGGCGAGGCGGCGGCTCGTATTGTGCCGGTGTTTTTTTCGCTTCTGTCGCTTCTGGCGGTTTACTTGCTGGGAGAGACGCTGCTTAGGAAAGGGGCAGGTCTGGAGACGGCTGCCCTTTTTGCCTCGACATCTCTCTTCCTTATCCTTGGCCGCAACGTGCAAACGGACATCGTTTACGTCACGCTCTCGCTCTTCTGCGTCTATTTCTATTTGAAGGCCCGCCGCAGTGAAAACAGCCTTACTTTCGTGCTGGCGGGCATCTTTCTTGGGTTCTCGCTTTTCACAAAACAATTCGCCGTCATACCGGCCGCGGCACTAATTCTGTTCGAGGCGCTTGGACCAGACAGAAAAAAGCTGCTGAAAAAGGATTTTCTCATTTTCTTGGCAGCCGCCGCAGTGGTAATCGCTCCGTACTACGGATATCATCTGCTGCACGATGCGGGCCGGCTGATCCGGGCACAGTTGCACGGCTCAGCGAGCAAAGCGGGCCTCGCCGCCGGCCCCACATTGCAGTTTTTGCTTACAGAGTTGCTATGGGGGTGTTCGCCGCTAATACTCCTTGGTGGAATCGCAGGGATGGCGGTTTCATTTCTTCATTTCACTCGAAACAAGCTGCTCGTGATCCTTTCAATTGCACTTTTCTTCATTTTCTACCTCTTTTTCCATCGGCACAGCTACTATCTCTTCGGCATGATTCCCTTCTTGGCGGTATCCTTTGGATGGCTACGGGAACAACTATCTCAAAGAATTTATCGCCTGATCCTGCTCCTATCCATCCTGTTAGGGTTCTGCCTATCCCTCTATCAGTCGTTTGGCAGCAACTATGGAGGAGGCGAACTTAAACAGGTGGGCCAATATCTTGTTTCATATGAGAATCCGGTTGTGCTCGCCGACAGGGCATACATTTTGAATTACGAGCCGCTGTTTCGATATTATGCGAGAAATGCAATGCTGTTACCCCGGGACTCGGAGTCGTCTCCAGCGCAGAGGGCGAAGATAAGGGAGAGCGACGGCATCTTTTCTTTCTCCGGCATCCCGATTGATTCAAACACGACTCAATCCATCCCCATCACCGGCACGAGGTACGGTTTGAAGGTTGGAACGAGATGTTTTATCCATGTCCCCCCCAACGTTCATTTTCTGGCGCCAGCCGCTCCGGCGGAGACCGAGCGTTATGAGATCGACCGCTCGCTCGGGCCCTTCGTTCGGCTGACGCAGGTGTCTTTTTTCCTCATCAAACATTCCGGCAGCAACAATTCATAAGCCGGCCATATGACTTTTCATCTTCCTCAGCCCGAAGATACGGGTTTGGGAGAAAGAATGGTATTCAGCCAAGCTCGTTAATGATTTCTTCATTTTCCACATTTGGCGGTGATATAATAACGATCATCACGAGAATCAATTGGGGCTGGAAGTTGGTCATCCAAGGGGGGGGTATGATGTGCAGACAGAATGATCGTTCATTAACAGCAGTCTTCGTTGTTCTCGCTTTCGCAGCATCACTTTTGCCTGGCTCTTCTCATGCAGCCAATCTCTTTCTCCCTTACGAGACGCATGAAACAGGTTCGTGCGCTGAAGCGGTGGCTATTGGAGATCTCGATAACGACGGGTTAAACGACGTCGTTGTTGCCACGCCGGGATATGGATGGGACCCGGATAATGACAACCGCATCCATGTCTTCCTGCAGCAAGAGAGCGGCGAACTCGCATTTTCCGGCAAGTATGGCGTGGCCCCGGCTTATAGCCCGTTTTCCGTTGACATTGGTGATCTGAACAATGACGGAAAAAATGACGTGATTGTCGCCCTGAATGGCAACATAGGCGTTTTCCTTCAGAATGATATGGGTACTCTTGATCCGGTTGTTCTCTACCCCACTCGGCTTTCGAGCACGCGCGTCAGGATTGGCGACTTTAATAATGACGGCCTCGATGATGTTGTCTCGATCGACTGGGGGGCACAATCACATGATGTCGAGGTTTTCCTTCAAAACATTTCGGGAACGCTCAACCCGCGGGTCACGTATATTGTGAAGCATGGCGGATACGATGATCTGGAGGTAGGAGACGTAAATAATGATGGGCTCGATGATATCATCGTGATGAGCGGACAGGGATATGATGTTGATAATCTTGGAATCTTGCTGCAGAACACGTCGGGAACAATGGAAGGCCCATTCTATTACGACCTCCTGATTGACGAGAACACATCTGGAGTGGCCGTTGGAGATGTCAATGAGAATGGTCTGCAGGACGTGGTGGTCACCTATAGCTACAATATCGGTGTTTTCTTCCAAAATGAATCCGGGACACTCGATCCCGTTGTAAGTTATCCATCCTCTGGACAACCTACTCCGGTGGAAATTGGAGATGTCAACTGGGATGGAAAAAACGACGTCCTTACTGCGGGCGGCGACGTGCTGGAAGTGCATCTCCAGAGCGACGGCGAACTGCCTACTTACGAGTTGTACCCGATTCCTTACAATTCACTTTACAAACCGCATTCGCTCGTAATCGGCGACCTCAATAACGACGGCTCCAATGACGTCGCTTTGGCCAGTTGCGGCAGCGGGCTAACGGTTCTGTACGCCAACACTTCTCCGGCACCTGATATCAAGGCTAACGGGAAGGATGGGCTGGTGACCGTAAGAGAGAGCCAGCCCGTTACTATTACTGTTTCCGTCGAACCACATGCCTCAGCCGGCATGTTGTATGACTGCTGGATAGGCGCGAAGGCCTCTTCAAGTCTGTACTGGTTTACGCCGCCTGATGTTTGGGTGCGCTCAGAAGTTCCGGTAAGTGCGGGCTCTTACGAATTATTCGACCTTCCGCCTACCCCTATCCTGGAACGGACGCTTCCCAGGGGGAGTTACCGTTTCTTTTTCATTCTGGATGGTGACCCGAATGGAAAACTTGATGACATGACCGGGAAGGATTTTGTGGACGTAACTTCAACTTACTAAACATAGATCAACCTCGCCTTCAGGGGGACGCGCCATGCGTCCCCCTTCTCCTGGCTCCCTTGCCCCTTCATCCCATCTGTGCAACAATTTGTTTTAGAAATAAATACAAAAAAATGGGCATCCGAAGCCCGAGGAACGCCAATGGCTAAAAATTTTGTCTTGCTGATTGCGGTTGTGGAATTCATTTTCTTCTCTTGCGGAATATCGGACGCCGAAAACACACAATTGCCCCTGCATCTGATCAAGCTGCCCGCCGGCTTCGAGATCGCCGTATATGCCAACGATATCCCCGGGGCACGATCAATGACTCTCGGGAAAAACGGCACTTTATTCGTAGGCACGAGAAACGAAGGGAAAGTTTATGCGGTTTTAGATAATGACAATGATTCAAAAGCGGATGAGGTGATCACTATCGCAGGCGGTTTGAATATGCCGAATGGAGTCGCTTTCCGCGATGGATCTCTTTATGTGGCGGAAATCAACCGCATTATCCGGTTTGACAGAATTGAGGAAAACCTGCAAAGGCCGCCAGACGCTGTAGTTGTCAATGACAGCTTTCCCGCCGATCGATCTCATGGCTGGAAATTCATCAGGTTCGGCCCGGATGGAAAGCTTTACGTGCCTGTGGGAATGCCATGCAATATCTGTGTTCGAGAAAACCCTCGTTATGGCACCATCATGAGAATGAATCCGGACGGATACGATCTTGAGATTTTTGCGCGAGGCATTCGCAATACCGTCGGCTTCGACTGGCACCCCAAGACCGGCGTGTTGTGGTTTACCGACAACGGGCGCGATCGGTTGAGTGATGATTTGCCGCCAGACGAGTTGAATTATGCGCCGCAGGAAGGAATGCATTTCGGCTTCCCTTATTGTTATGGGAAGAATACGCCTGATCCGTTTTTTGAGGAAGAGGCAGATTGCCGAAAATATGTGCCGGCGGCAATGAACTTGGGCCCGCACGTGGCGGCGCTCGGCATGCGGTTTTATACGGGAGAAATGTTTCCCTCCGAATACCGAACCCAGATATTCATCGCCGAGCACGGATCGTGGAACCGAACAGAACCCATTGGCTATCGGGTGATGCTCGTCCGGCTGGAGGACAACAAACCCGCGGCATTAGAGGTATTTGCGGACGGATGGCTTCAGGATTCGGATAAGTGGGGACGGCCGGTTGACGTGCAGGTTATGCCCGATGGCGCACTACTCGTCTCCGATGATCATTCCGGCTCCATTTACCGGATCAGCTACAGCCGGCAGCCGTAGCGAGCACGTTGAATAGTAGAATGGGTCAAGCCGTCCGGATTCCGATCGCTACCCCTTGTCAAGAAGGAGCGTCCTAGTTGGAATCGCTGCCCCCCAATTCTGTGCCCTCGGCTAACGGGTCCGTGACAGTTTTGCCAAATGCCCCCGCGTGCAAAACGAAATGGCGTTGCGCGATGTGATCTTGTTTGATTGATGCAGAGACTCCGCTTATCATGGCCTCGGAAATTATGGTATTCTCTCAAAACGACGAGCGAATCATCTTCTGGATTACGTGGATATTCCTTATAACGCAGTACCCACAGAAGGCGATGGACAAATATCTTCTGAAACTGAATATTTCGCGGGATTATGTAATGTATGGCTATATCATCTTCATGCTGCTTTTTGGGGTGGTACTATGGCGTCTTTTCCGTATCAGAAGATTTTTCGTGATGAAGAACGTCCTCATCGGACTCCAGGGGTTCTTCCTCTTCCATCTGTTTCTGTTTGCAGCATGGTTGGGGACACTCCTCCTTTTTCATACCCTTTTCCCGAGATCATTACCGCACTGGATCAGCAGCGCACTTGGTATCGCCTTGTTTTATCTAGCGACTTTTCTCGGCGGATGCTGGATCGGCCATAAGAATAAGCGGCTGACTTTCCTGTGGTGCGTCATCGGCGTGATAACTCTTTATTATAAGATCACGCTGGGGCTCGCATCCTTTCAGGCGCGCGATATGTCTTTTGTCATTGCGTCATTGATCGTATGCATGGCCGGGGCTGTCGTCGGGAAAAGATATCTCAAAATTCAGCCGGTGCAATAATTGTAGTGACAGAAATGTCTTCGCATGCGCGGTGAGGCTATTCTGAATCTATTACAGAATGGTTGGCCGGATGGAAATCTTGCATGGCGGCACCGCAAGCAGGCTGAAAGCAGTCGCAAAGAGATAGGTAACAGCGAACAGCACAAAAGCAGCATTATAACTCTTGAAAAAATCGAATATGAATCCCGCAAACGGAGCCCCCGAGGACCCGCCGATTGTGGTCAGGACGTAGAGCATGCCGAGAATTACTCCAAAAGATTCCATTCCGAAACATTCAACCACGATAAGCGGCTCCAACGCAATTACTCCCCCCATCGCGAATCCCCAAACGATTACAAACCAGTAGGGGGAGCCCAAGCCTCCGGTTTTTAGCAGAAGGAGCGTTCCCACGAATTGCAGCCCGAAACAAAGCATCATTGCATAGCGGGCGGGATAGCGGTCGGCCATTGCCCCGAAAAACAACTTTCCGCCGATCCCCAAGAAAGCGCACAGGCCAAGTGCGGCCGCAGCCTTCTCGGCTGATATACCGATATCCTGAAAGTAAGCGACCTGATGAATGAGGATGGGAGTCTGCCCAAAGGTTGCCAAAAGAAAGGCGGCGGCGATTGCCCAGAAGGTTTTTGTACGAAGCGCTTCCTTGAGCTTCCAGGAAACCGGCGCCGCAGGCGAAGAGGAGTCAGAGCCGCTTGTGCGCGCGACCGCTTCTAGGTCTCCATCGGGCATCACTCCTGCCTCGGCTGGCCTTCGTCTGATGATAATACTGGTAATCGGAACAATAGCCAAGCTGATAAAGAGCCCATAGGCAATGAAGGTTTGTCGCAGCTCGAGCGATTGAATGAGCCGGTTAGTCAATGGAACAAAGGTTAGTCCGCCCAATCCGACGCCTATCATCATGATTCCCATTGCCCTTCCCCGTTTTCTCTGAAACCAGTCGGAGATCACGTAACTGGCAGGCATTGTTCCGGTGCAGCTCAACCCGATGGCGAGGAAGGAGCAAATGAGGTAGAATTGCCAGAGCGCCGTCATGAAGCTGAACGCGATAAACGCGAGGCTCATGAGAATGGAGCCGGCGATAATAAGTTTCTTCGGCCCCAAATTCGGCAGCAATCTGCCGACGACCGGACTCGCAAAGCCCCCAATGATAAAGGTGATCGAGATGCCAACTGCGGTGGACCCTCTTCCCCATCCCAGCTTATTGGTCAACTCCACCAGGAAGACGGGGAAAGAATAGAAGCCAATCCCGGCATTGATCCACAAACAGATGAATCCGGCACAGACAATGTACCAGCCAAAAAACACACGTCCCGTTTTTTGGGGAGAGATGGAATGACTCATAAATGTATGAGCAATTGAAGGGCAAAGCACCTTTCACACGAGATGAACCACCCGGAACCGGCTTTCGCCTTTAGGGGAGTGTTCTCTTGGCCCCGGTAAAACAGGTGGTTTTGCCCCCTTTAGCCGCCTTTCATCGAACCGTCTTCGACGACGTTCGGGTGAGATACCACTTGTGCAGGCGAGCCGAAAGAAACCGCGCGCTTTGCGGTCCGGCATAGGGAATTTTATGATTCAACACAAATAAATCCGTCAGTCCGCTCCGCTCGCCGGCTACAAGCTCCGCAATGATTCGGCCTGCAGTCTGCCCAAAAGCGACTCCTTCGCCGTTATAGGCGACGCCATAAAACAAATTGTTATCATCTCCCAATACGCCGACCGACGGCGTAAAATCAAGGGTAAAACCCATAGTGCCGCCCCATGCGTGATCGATTCGGATGCCTTCGAGTTGCGGAAATGTCGTCAGCAGGCTCTGCGTCAACAACTCGATGACCGGTTTATTGTTCCCTGAACTGAGTTGGTCGTTGGCGAAATAGGGATAATCGGAACCTCCGATGACTATTCTGCCGTCGGCGCTTGGACGCTGGTAATCGAATAGAACCCGCATATCTGCCATTCCCTGTCTGTTCTTCCACCCGATTGAGTCCCACTGCGCCTGGCTCAGAGGTTCAGTCGCGATCACATAGCTACAGAGCGGCATTACGCGATTCTTGAAGAAGCCGATTTTTGAGGAATATCCATTCAGACCCAGAACGAGTATGGGCGCGGTGATCTCCCCCATCTCCGTCTCAACACGATGCTGTTTGCCCGGAGTCACCCGCATGACAACTGTGCATTCGTGCACCTCGACCCCGGCCTTCTCGATCAGCGGTTTCATACCGCGCGCCAATTTGGCGGGATTTACTATGCCGCCGTACGGGAATTTCAAGAGCGCAAGATACCGCGGCGAGTTTACCTCCATTTTCAGTTCCTGTCCCTGCACAATGGTTGCGTCGAGCCCCATCGTCTTATATAGCTCATACTCCTTTTCGAGATTCTCGGCCTGCTCCTCATCCATTGCCGCCTCGAGCATTCCGTTCTCCTCGAAATCGCACTTGACTCCATGCTCCGTCGAAAGCTCTCTGATCTGCTTCAGGCCGTAAAGTGTGGCGTCAAACGCCTTCCGGCCAAGCTCCGGCCCGGCCTCATGCACATAATCCATCAATCCCGGGATGCCGGCGTCGCAAAAACCGCCATTGCGCCCGCTCGCGCCGTACCCGCAACAGGCGCCTTCAAGCAGCACGATCTTCTTCTGAGGCAGCAGGCGGCTCAGATGCAAAGCCGATGACAGCCCGGTAAAGCCGCCGCCGATAATCACGATGTCTGCTTGATGGCTGCCTTTCAGCGGTGGATTCAGGCGCTCGCGCTCGAGCTCGGCCTCCTTGAACCAGAAGTTGTCAAGAAAGAATTCGTAAAGATCGGGCGGACGTGAGGGGTCAACGGCCATCGCCTTTAATCCGTAAGAGATCCCCCAAGCGCCTGCCGCGCCGGCAGCCGCCCCGGCAAGGAAAGAACGGCGAGAAATCTTCCCATCATCTGACGCCATATCAGATCTTGTGTCTTCTTCCATAGCTGTTCTCCTTTATCCGGCGGCTTTTCTGCGGGGTCGGGGGTTGCTGCACTATACTATATGAACATACGGCTTTAAGCAAATTCGGGCGTCGCTTTTCAACGACCAGCCCCGGCTTTCCGAACCCGGGCGACTCCTGCGGCGGGAAAACGTACGGTACTGATTCGGCTTATCTGTTTTCCTTTCTCTCCCGCTCCAACACGTTCGTTACGTACATCAGGCGGGGCTGTAGGTGAACTCGTCGCGATTATTCCAACCGGCGAATCAGGGGGGCACATCATAATCCGAATCCCTCGCACTCGGCGCAGGGCTTACGCATCTAAATTCCGAGTAATTTCTGTAGGAAAGTTTGATCGAGGGCGGCTTTTGTTCTTTTTCTTCTGAGTGATAGCTTTGGTGTT